>DMJJ01000383.1:3879-4015 GCA_003452185.1 Verrucomicrobiales bacterium
GGAACATCGCCCTGGGGCTCTCCCCCGTGGAGGCCACGCGCAAGGCGATGAGCGAGGTCACCGGACCGATCATCGCCACGGCCCTGGTACTGTGTGCGGTGTTCATCCCGACCGCCTTCATCAGCGGGCTGACCGG
>DMJJ01000553.1 GCA_003452185.1 Verrucomicrobiales bacterium
GCGGTGACGCAGAGGCGCGGAGTGGGGGCTGAGAATCGGTCTTGATGGGGATGGGATCCCTGCTCCCTCGGTGCCGAGGTCACTCGTAACGGAGCGAGTCGACGGGATCCAGGTTCGCGGCCTTGCGCGCCGGATAGACCCCGAACACCACCCCCACGACGGAACAGATCAGCAGCCCCAGGATCACCCAGTCGACCGGGATGACCATTGGGAGCTTCAGCAGCCGGGCGGCGATGTTTCCGGCGATCAGCCCCAGGAGGACGCCCGCCACCCCCCCGAGCTCGCACAACACCACGGCCTCGGTGAGGAACTGCATCAGGATGTTCCGTTTCCGGGCCCCGATCGCCCGGCGGATGCCGATCTCCCGCGTCCGCTCCGTGACCGAGACCAGCATGATGTTCATGATCCCGATGCCGGCCGCCAGCAGGGCGATGGAGCTGATGGCTCCGACCCCGGCCCGGGCCGCGAGGGTGAAGGACCGGAATTGCCCGATCAGGGAGTCGTTGGAGAAAACCTCGAAGTCATCCTCGGCACCCGGGGGGACCTTCCTCACGGTGCGGAGGATCCCGCGCACCTGCTCGACCGTCTCGTCAAACTCCGCGGCCCCGCGCGCCTGGACCAGGAGTTCCAGGCTGCGCCACGCCTGCCCATACCGGTTGAGGCCGGTGGTGATCGGGATCACTGCGAAGTTGTCCTGGTCCCCTCCCACCAACGCCCCCTTGCGCTCGAGGACGCCGACCACCTGGTACGGGATGCCGTTGAGCTTCACCCGGTCCCCCAGGGCGGAGCCGAACGGAAAGAGGGTCTTCTCGAGCGTCGCCCCAAGGACGCAGACGTCGCGCGCGCTGCCGATGTCGGCCTCGCCCAGGGGGCGTCCCTCCCGGAGGATCCAGTTGCGGGCCGGAAAGGCCCCGGGGGTTGCGCCGATGAGATCGATGTTGGGGGGCGTCTTGTCGAACCGCGAGATCGCCTGCCCGCCCCAGAACGTCTCCTGCGCCCCGACATTCAGGGCGAGGGTCGCCTTCTCCTCCACGGCCCGGACCGTCGAGAGGGTGATGCGTTGCCGGCGGGCGTACTTCTCCCACTCGTCCGGCCCCCCGAAGCTGATGGCGGGCCAGCGCTGGATTTGAAATGTGTTGGCACCCAGGTTCGAGATCTCCGTTTCGATGGTGCGCTGCAGGGCCCGCATCGTCGTCATCACCAGGATGATTGAGAAGACCCCCACCATCACCCCGAGCAGCGTAAGGCTGGAGCGGAGCTTGTGAGCCCGGACCGATTCGAGCGCCATGCGCCCGCTCTCCAGAAGCTCGGGGCCATGGGCCCGCACCGCCCCCGCACACCGGCTGATGAGGCCGGGTCGCCCGCGCGGGGAGGATGGAGAGGCGGGGGTCATTCGCTGCGGAGGGCGTCGATCGGATCGAGGCGCGCGGCCTTCCAGGCCGGCAGGAATCCGGAGATCAGCCCGACGGCGGCCGAGACCGCGATGGCAAGCCCGGCAACCCTGAACGACATCCGGACCGGGAGGGCCGCCGACAGGGCCAGGGAGAAGGTCCAGGCGATCGACAGCCCGGCGAGACCCGCAAGGACGCAGAGGGTCGAGGCCTCGGTCAGGAACTGGAGGAGGATGGTGCGCCGCTTGGCGCCGATCGCCTTCCGGATCCCAATCTCGCGCGTTCGCTCAGCCACGGACACGAACATGATGTTCATGATCCCGATCCCTCCGACAAACAGGGAGAGCCCGCTGATGAACAGCCCAACGCTCCCGATCACTCCGGAGACCCGCCCGAACGACTCAAGCATCGTCTGCTGCTGGTTGATGGCAAAGTCGTCCTCGTCCCCCGGGGCGAGTCGGCGGATGATGCGCAGGATCCCGCGCACCTCATCGACCGTCTCCGCCAGGGAGGCCACCGTCGGGGCCTTCACCTTGAGGGTGAAATCCGGGCCGTAGTACAGGCTCGCGAGGAAAAACCGCGCCGGCACGAACACCTCGTTATCGAGGCTGAACCGCCCGAGGAAGTTGCCCCGTTTCTCCATCACCCCCACGACCTCGAGGGATTCGCCGCCGATCCGGACCCGGGCGCCGATGGGGGATTGGTGCGTGAAGAGGTTGCTCGCAACGAGCGACCCCAGGACGCAGACCGGGCGTCCCCCCTCACACTCGGAGGGGGAGAGGAACCGCCCCTCGGTCATCGCCAGCCCATCGGTCACCTGCATCTGGTCGGTGGTGCCGTTGATCGTCACCCCGCGGGCCACCCGGTTCTCGTGGCTCACGGGCAGCCGGGCGAACACCATCGGGGCCACGGCCTGGGCGTTGGTCAGGCGGCGCTCCAGGGCCCGGGCCTGCAGGAGGTCGATCGGGCGCCGCCGGTTCAGGTTCATCCACTCCTGGTAGCTCTTGTCCCCCCAGGGCATCCGCTGGACGTACAGGGTGTCGGCGCCGAGGATTGAAATGCTGTTCTTGAAGGCGTTGTTCAACCCCTCGATGGCCATCCCCATGAGGGTCACGGTGACGATCCCGACGATGATCCCGAGGGTGGTGAGAAAGGTCCGCAGGCGGTTCGCCCGGAGCGCCCCCCAGGCGATCTGGCAGCTTTCCCGAAACTCGAAGGTCCAGCTCATGGCCCGTTGGGTGCCCCGTTCCACTCGTCGCTGGCGATCAGCCCGTCGCGGATCCGGACGATCCGTCGGGCGTGCCGTGCGACCTCCTCCTCATGGGTCACGAGGATCAGGGTGTTGCCGGCCGCCCAGAGGGTGTTGAACAGGCTCATGATCTCCTCGCCGGTGCGGGAGTCGAGGTTGCCCGTCGGCTCGTCCGCGAGGATGATCGACGGCTTGGTCACCAGGGCCCGGGCGATGGCCACCCGCTGGCGTTGTCCGCCGGAGAGCTCGTTTGGCTTGTGGTGGACGCGGTCCCCAAGCCCCACGCTCTCCAGGGCCGAGAGGGCGCTGGCACGCCGCTCCTCCGCCGTCACCCCGGCGTAAACGAGGGGGAGGGCGACGTTTTGGAGGGCGTCCGACCGGGGGAGCAGGTTGAAGGTCTGGAACACGAAGCCGATCTCCCGGTTCCGGATCTCCGCCAGCTGGTTGTCATCCATTTCGCTCACCCGCTGGCCATTGAGCTCGTAGCTCCCGCCCGACGGCGTGTCGAGGCATCCGACCAGGTTCATCAGGGTCGATTTCCCCGACCCCGACGGCCCCATGATCGCGAGGTATTCCCCGCGCGCGATGTCGAGGGAGACCTCCCTCAGGGCGTGGATGGTCTCGGTCCCGAGGTGGTAGCGGCGCGCGAGGTTTCGGATTCGGATGAGCGGTTCCATCGGCCTACGGGTCCCGCCGGATCTCGGTCACCGCCGGGTGGGCCGGGGCCTGCCGGACGCGGCTTCCCTCCTTGAGCTCGCGGCTGATCGCCTTGTAGCCGCCGCTCACCACCTCTCGTCCCTCGGCAAGCCCCTCGGTGATCTCGACATGGCTTTCATCGCTGATCCCCCGCTTGACCGGGACGGCGGTCACGATCCCTTCCGAGTGGGCGAAGACGACCTCAAGCGGCTTCGTGCCCTCTTTGCGCTTTTCCTCCACCGGGGAGGCGCCGGCGCCCCCTGCCACGGCCGGGCGGGAGGGCTCCGGCCCGGCGGACGGGGAGTTGGTGGCGGAAGGGGGGAGCCGCGTGGTCACACACTGGATCGGGACAGCGAGGACGTTGGTCCGGTAGCGGGTCTCGATCTCCGCCGTGACCGACATCCCGGGGCGGAATCGCTCCTTTTCCTCGATCCGGATGCGGACCTCGAACCGGGTCGCATCCTGCTGGGAGGCGCCCCCCCCACCCAAGGCGGTCTCCAGGGAGTTGCGGGAGGAGTTGGCCACGTCGGTGATCCGGCCGGCGAACTTCCGTTCATGGAATGCGTCCACTTCCAGCCGCGCCTTCAGGCCCACCTGCATCAGCACCACGTCCATCTCACCCACCTCGACGCGGGCCTCCATCTCCGTGAGGTCGGCCACCACCATGACCTCCGTGCCGGTCATCATCGCGGTGCCCACCACCCGCTCCCCGAGGCGGGAGTTGAGCTTGCTCACGGTGCCGGTGATCGGGCTGTACAGGGTGGTCTTGGCAAGATCTTCATCGGCACGGGCCAGCGCCGCCCGGGCGACATCCACCTGGTGGCGCGAAGCCTGATGGTTCGCCTCCGCCACGTCGCGTCCGGTTCGAAACTCCAGGAACGCGGTGTCCGAGATGAGCTTTTCCCCGAAGAGCTGCTCATTCTTTGCAAATTCCAGCTTCGCCTTCTCGAGCGTGGCGGCGGCCTGGGCCTGTCCCGCGAGCGAGGACTGGTAGCTTGCTTCCGCGCTGCGCCGGCTCGCGAGATAATAGTCCGGCTTGATCTTCAGCAGGAGGTCCCCCTTCTTCACGGCCTGCCCCTCCTTGAACGGCAGCTCGATGATCTCACCGCTCACCTCGGGGCTGATCTTCACCTGGACGACGGGCTGGATCCTCCCGTTGGCCACCACCAGCTCGGTGATGTTGCGGCGGGCCACTTTGGCCAACTGCACCTCGATCGGCTTCTCCCGGGCCGCCCACAGCGTCCATCCGTAGCCTCCCCCCGCCGCGGCGAGGAGGAGAAACACCACCCAGGGCCAGCGGCGGCGTCGGGTGCGAGGAGTTGAGGCGGGCGTGCTCACGTTATTCGGTATACGACCCGTTGGGGGCGTGTTTGTTTCAAAAAATTATTGGACCCGCCGTTCGTCCCGGGCCTCAGATGCGGGGAGGCGCTGGGGGGTGGCCCGCCACCCCTCCCGGGAGGTCCAGGCGCTCGCCGGCCTCCAGCACCCGAAAGGACTGCCCCAGCGAGCGGCAGGCCTCGACAAACGGGGCCGGGGAGGCGGTGTTGAACTCGAACATGTCGTAATGGCACGGAACAACCAGCCGCGCCCCGATGTCGTGGGCCAGCCGGGCCGCCTGCGGGCCGTCGAGATTTCCCGCGACGCGCCGCTCGGGCTTGTCACCGTTGATCGGGAGCAGGGCGACATCGACCCCCCAGGGACGGAGCAGGGCTTCCATCCCCTCGTAGTGGAGGGTGTCCCCGGAATGGTACAGCCGCCAGGGCCCCGCCTCCACCACGTAACCCATGTATCGATGGTGCCCCGCCGCATCGGTCTCGAGGGTGTTGTGGGCGGCGGGGATCCCGTGCAACCGGAAGCCGCCCGCTTCGACACTTCCGCCGGCAGTCAGCCCGAGGGGCCAGCCCGCCGGGGTCCCAAGCCGCTCCGCCACAAAACCCCGGTTGGCCTCGGGAATCACCATCCGAAGCCCCGGGTTGGCGGCCCGCATCGGGAGGAGGGTCTCCCGGTCGAGGTGGTCCGTGTGGTTGTGGCTGGAGGTCACCGTCCCGACAAACCCGAGCCGCGACGGGTCGATCACCCGCCGCGTCATCCGGACGTGGGGCTTGTCGGTCGTCGCATACTTGAGCGTCAGGGAGTCGGAGAGGTAGGGGTCGAGGAGCAGAAACGCCCCCTGCCAGTGGACAAGAAACCCGCTTTGCCCCAGCCACCAGAGGGTGAGGCCAGAATCCCCGGACCGTGTGCTTTGGATGTCGGCCAGCAGGAGGTCGTCGGCCTGTTTCGGGGTGATCATGCTAAGGGCGTGGCTCGCGGGAGCCGCTGCGCTCCTCGATGCAAAACAGGGACTGGCTTCCCCTGAGGAACAGCTGCCCGTCGCTCAGGGCGGGGGAGGCGAAGGTCGGTTCCCCGATCTCGTTTTGCGCCACCCGGTCGAACGCCGGGCCGGGGCGGACGATGTTCATCACCCCCTGGTCGTTGAGAAAGTAGACCAGCCCGGCGGACGAGACCAGGGAGGCGTGGTGCTCCCCGAGCCGTTCCTGCCAGAGCAGCCGGCCGGTGGCCGCCTCGAAACAGGTGGCGAACCCGGCGTCGGAGACGATCAGGAAGTAGTCCCCCGCGCAGATCGGCGAGGGGACGTAGGAGACTCCCTTGGTGGCGCGCCATGCGATGTGCGATCCGGTGATGTTGCCCGTGCCGTCGGGTCGGATCGCGAGGATGTGGTGGTCCGGGAAGCCCCCCGACGCGATGAGCAGCTGGGCCCGGTCGCTGTAGACGACGGAGGCGACGAACTGCTCCGTGGGCCCGTCGATGATCCAGTGGCGCGCCCCCGTTCCGGGGTCGTAGCTGGCGATGCACTTGTCCCCCGAGAGCACCATCTGCATCCGGCCGGCCAGGGGACGCAGGATCGGGACGCAGTAGCTTCGGGTGTGATTCTCCCGGGGTGTCTTCCAGACCGTGTGGCCATCCGCGCGGTCGAGGGCCACGAGGTAGGAATCCCCGTCGTGGTCCCCGTTCACGATGACCAGGTTCTTGTACAGGATCGGGGAGCTGCAGAACCCGTGCATGCTCCGGAACGGCCCGGGCCGGACCTGCCACCGCACGGCGCCTCCGAGGGTGTGGGCTGAGACCAGCATCCGGTCGACGTCCAGAAACGCGGTGTAAACCTGGTCGGCGTCGGCGGCCGGGGTGCTCGAGGCGTGGCTGTTCAGGGGGTGGCGTTTTTCGAGCGGGGCCGTGAGGACCGTGCTGCGCCAGAGCTCCCGTCCCGTCGACCGGTCGAAGGAGAGGAGCACCCGCTCGCTGGTGTTGCTGAGGACGCAGACCGTGAAGAGCCGGCCCTCCCGGAGGATGGGGGATGCGTGGCCGAACCCGGGGAGCTGGGCCTTCCAGACGATGTTGCTCGTGGGGCTCCAGTGGAGCGGGGCCGGACGCCCGAGGCTCGTGCCATCCAGGCGGGGGCCCCGCCAGACGGGCCAGTCCTCGGCTTCGAGCCGGGGCGGGGTGGCCCACCAGAGGGCCGTGAGGAGCAGGATCCAGCGAAGTTGCATTCCCGGGTGTTTAGCGGCGAACGGGGGCGGAGGGAAGCGCGATGTGGTTCGGCGCGCTTGCTGGCGGGGTCCCCCCGGGGGTAGGGTTCGCGGCGTCATGGCCACGTTCTACGACACGCACGCCCACCTCGACTACCCGGAGTTTGCGGCGGACTTTGCCGAGCTGCTCGCGCGGGCCCGACAGGCCGGCATCGTGCGGATTCTCTCCATCGGGACCGACCTGGAGAGCAGCCGGAGGGCGATCGCCCTCGCCGAGCGGCATCCGGAGATCCACGCCGTCGTGGGGTGGCACCCGACCAATGCCCTCGAGGCGCCGGAGGACCTGCGGCCGGCGCTGCTCGAGATGGCCCGGCATCCCCGCGTGGCCGGGATCGGGGAGACCGGCATGGATTTTTACCGCCTCCCGAGCGCCCAGCCGGGCGGGACGCCGGCCCAGGATGAGCCGTACCGCCGGGCCCAGGAGCGGCTCTTCACGCAGCAGCTCGAGGTGGCGGCCGAGGCCCGGCTCAACGTGGTGATCCACCAGCGGGCCGCCTGGGACGACACCCTGAGGATCCTCACCCCGTTCGCCGGCCGGCTTCGCTTCGTGTACCACTGTTTCTCCGAGGGGCCCGACGCCATGCGGCAGGTCATCGGCCTGGGCGGGCTGGTGAGCTTCACGGGGATCCTCACCTTCAAGAATGGGCAGTCGATCCGCGACACCCTGGCCGCGACCCCGGCCGACCGTTTCATGCTCGAGACCGACTGCCCGTATCTGGCCCCCGTGCCCTACCGCGGACGCCGGTGCGAGCCGGCCCACGTCCTCGACACCGCCACGGTGGCGGCCTCCGTCCGGGGCATCAGCCTGGAGGAGCTCGGGCGGATCACCTGCGCCACGGCCGACGCCTTCTTCAGGCTCTCATGACCCCCGTGCGGCAGCCGTGCGCCGGCGGGTGGCGGCCGATCAACTTTGGCTGGCGCAACCGGTCCCGGGATCCTAGGGTGCCAGTGGCCGGGTGGCGGCCCCGGGACTCCGGTCCCGCATCCCTCCACCCTCCCTCCCTGTTGTCATCGTTGTTGTAAGGCGCCATGCCCGAGATGTTGCGAGTGTTGCTCGTGGAGGACTGTGCGGCGGACGCCGAGCTGGTGGTCCGTTCCCTGCGCCGTTCGGGCCTGGGGGTCGAGTGGGGGCAGGCGCAGTCCGCGGCCGAGCTCGGGGCGCTGCTCGAGGGGCGTTCCTGGGACGTGGTGGTTGCCGATTTTTCCCTTCCCCAGTTTGGCGCCATGGCGGCCCTGGTCATGGTGCAGGAGCGGGAGCTCGACATTCCCTTCATCGTGGTCTCGGGTGTTGTCGGGGAGGAGGCCGCCGTCGAGGCGATGCGGGCCGGCGCGCAGGACTTTGTCACCAAGGACAACCTGGTCCGCCTGGCCCCCGTGGTGGAACGGGAGGTCCGGGGGGCGCGCGAGCGACGTGCCTGGCGGGAGGCCCTCGACACCGCGGGCGCGGGGACGCCCCGGGACCCTTCCCCCCGGACGGGGCGGCTTGAGTGGTTCCTCCCCCTGGCGCTGACGATCTCCCTCACGCTGGCCGTCGCCTTCGTCGTCCAACTCCTCTGCAGCTGGGCATTCCCGAGCCTTGCCCAGCTCAAGGTCTCCCTCGTGGTGCTGTCGGTGTCGGGCCCCGTGGCCGCCGTCTCCATCTACTATCTCGCGGCCCGGCGACGGGAGCTCATGCAGCGGGTGGTGGCCCAGTTCGTCGAGCAGCGCCGGCTGAACGAGATCCGGCGGCAGCAGACGGAGCGGACACGGGAGCTGGAGCTGAAGATGGAGGAGCGCCAGCGCCGGGAGCGGCACCTCAAGGCGCAGCACACCCTGACCCGGATCATGGCCGGGTCGCGCCCCACGCACGAGGCGCTCGCCGCGCTGCTCCGCACGGTGTGCCAGACCCTGGACTGGGATGCGGGGGAATACTGGACGCAGGGGCCCGCCCCCCTCGGGCTGAAGCCCCAGGCCCGGTTTCCCCTGGATGCCGTGCCGACCGGGGTCGCGGGGACCTCCGCGGCCCGCCGCGACCCCGAGTCGCTTGAGAGGATCTGCCGCAAGGTCGCCTCCCAGGGAAAACCGGCTTTCGTCGCCGACCTCCACGAGGAGACCCCCCTCCTGTCCGCCATGGGGGAGAAGCCCGCGGGGTTTCGTTCCTCGGTGGCCTTCCCGGTCCGCCTCGGGGAGGAGTTCCTCGGGGTGATGGTGTTCATCTCGGCGGCCCCGCGGGCCGCCGACCCCGAGCTCATCGAGATGCTGGAGGATGTCGGGAGCCAGATCGGGCAGTTCATCGAGCGGCGCCGCGCGGAGGCCGCGCTCCAGCAGGCGCACGAGGAGCTTGAGTCGAGGGTGAGCCGCCGCACCGCCGAGCTGGCGAGCCTGAACGAGGCGCTCGGGCGGAGCGAGGCGAACCTGCGCCAGGCCCAGCAGATCGCCCGGCTCGGGAGCTTCGAGGCCTATCCGCCGTTCCGGCTCGCCCGGGGGACCTACTGGTCCGAGGAGGCGTGCCGCATCCTGGGGCTCGACCCCCTCCAGGCGGAGCTCTCCCTCGAGGAGTTCATCGACCGAATGGCCCATCCGGAGGACCGCCCCCGGCTCCGGAGGGCGATCCTGGATCCGGAGGGAGGCCGCGAGGCGAGCGAGATCGAGCACCGGGTGGTGCGGCCCGATGGGGCCGAGCGGTTCGTGCGGACCCTTGTGGAACCGTGCCTCGACTCCTCGGGTGGCTTCCTGAAGATGGTGGGCACGCTTCATGATGTGACGGAGCGGAAGCAGCTCGAGAAACAGGTCCTCGAGGCGAGCGAGAACGAGCAGCGCCGCATCGGCCAGGACCTCCATGACGACCTCTGCCAGCATCTGGCGGGGATCGAGTTCATGAGCCAGGCCCTCCATCAGCGGCTGGAGGGGGAGGGGAACCCCGAGGCGGCGCTCGCCTTCCAGGTGGCGGAGCTCGTCCGGGGGGCGATCAACCAGACCCGGGCGCTGGCGCGGGGGCTCTCCCCCGTGCAGCTCGAGGCCCGGGGGCTCACCGCGGCGCTGCACGACCTGGCGGAGCACGCGCAGCGGATGTTTCATGTCCGGTGCCGGCTCAGCACCGACTCCCGCGTGGAGGTCCGAAGCCCCGTCGCAGCCACCCACCTTTACCGCATCGCCCAGGAGGCGATCCACAACGCCGTGCGCCACGGAAAGGCGGACCGGATCGAGATCGACCTCCGGGCCGACGGCCCGATGGCGCGTTTCCGGATCGACGACAACGGGGCGGGGTTCGCCCCGGCCTCCTCCGACGCCCCCGCCGGGATGGGGCTCCGGATCATGCAGTACCGCGCCGGGATGATTGGCGCCTCCCTCCAGGTGCAGCCCGGGGCCGGGGGAGGCGTCAGCGTTGAGTGCACCTTCAGAATCCAGCCCCCAGACCCATGAAGCCCCAGTCGACTCGCCCTTCCTCCCGCAAGCCCGTCCATCGGATCCTTCTCCTGGACGACCATCCGATCATGCGCGAGGGGCTCGCGCAGCTCCTGGCCCGGGAGGCCGACCTCCAGGTCTGCGGCGAGGCCCACGACGCGCGGGAGGCGCTCGAGCGGATCGGCAAGTCGGTCCCCGACCTGCTCCTGGCGGACATCTCGCTCCCGGACCGGAGCGGCCTCGAGCTGATCAAGGACCTCCACCTCCAGCATCCCGACCTGAAGATCCTGGTGCTCTCGATGCACGACGAGCTTCTGTACGCCGAGCGCGTCCTGAGGGCGGG
>DMJJ01000555.1 GCA_003452185.1 Verrucomicrobiales bacterium
GGTGGCGATAACCCTGCGTCGCGTCACCAGATGGTCATTGCGGATCCGGCCACAAAGTTCGATGGCACCGCTGCGAACAATGCATTCGAAACCAACCGGCGCACGACCACGGGTGGAGCGACGGATTCCTCGAATGCAGGCGGCAGCCCGGGTTCGATGTATCCCAACGTGTGGGTTCGGCTGAAGCGCGTGGGATCCATCATCAGCATGTATTACAGCGAGTTGTCCGACAACCAACACTGGCGGCCGCTCGGTTCGAGCGACTTCAGCAAGCTTGGTGAGGCAACCCCGCTCGCGGATACGATGTATGTCGGGCCCACCTTCGGCCCTGAAAACCTAAACATCGGCGATGCCACCCTGCGTGGGACCTGGGCGACTCGGATCCGTCAGTACGGTCCAACGATCCCGACTCAGAAGCCCCACGGGTCGCAGAGCTACTCGATCGGGTTGGCCTTCGCCCGCGATGAGGCTGGGTCCGTGCTGTCTGCCACCGATGTGGCGGGTGTGGATGCGGTCGCCCAAGGTAACTGGAACAACCTCTTCGGGGCGAACACGCCCACGGACGGGCCTGTCACCGGTATTGTTGCCGACAAGGGCGGGTCCGCTGACCCGACGGGTGTTTCCGTGGAGTACACTTCCAATAACAGCTGGGCCTCCATGGGCCCGCGGGGCGAGGAGAACAACCGGATGGTCGGGGCGGATGCGGTCCTCATGACCGGCTACCTGGACACGGGTGCTCCGACGACCACCACAGTGACGATCACCGACATCCCTGAGGCGCTCACTGCCAAGGGATATGATGTCTACGCGTATGCCCTCGGCGGTGTCGCAGGTGGGCGTGGGGGTGGCTACCGGGTGCTCGACGGTGATGGCAACGTCGTCGGCGACTACCTGCTTGTCAACAGCGTCACCAACCCGACTGGGTGGGTGAAGGCTGACACTGCCCCCGGCAGCAACGTCCGCGTGGAAGGCAACTACATGATCTGGAGCGGTATCACTGCCTCCAAGCTCGTGATCGAAGCCACCACGGCGAACGGCCTGGGCGCAGGCGGCACGCAGCGTGCGCCGCTGAACGCCGTCCAACTCGTGGCGAGCAGTGGTTCCGTCAAGCCGACGATCAGCATCGTGCTCAACGCCGCCGGCAATCCGGTGGTCACCTTCACGGGCGCGATTGAGGCTGCGGATGACCCTGCCGGTCCGTACACTCCGTTGGCCGGTGCCGCCAGTCCGCTGACCATCACGTCCAAGAGCGGTCACAAGTACTACAGGACCCGGTAACCGTACCGGTGTCCCTTAGGATCAGTCATTGGGCTCACAGGGACCGGACGAAAGTCCGGTCCCTCTTTTATTTGCTGGGTTCACGATTCTGTTCGTGGGAGATTCAGTTTCGCCCTAACCCTTGAACCCGGTACTCTTCCACCGCCCCGAGGTCCGCCTGAGCCCCGTTCGGGCCGGGTTCCCGATGCAGTGGCGCTCCGCCCTGGCCGCCCTGTGCATCGCCGCCATGCACGCGGGCGCCGCCCCTCATGTCACCCGCGTCGTGCCTGGCTCGGCCGCTAGGCCTGGGTTCACTCGCGTCCCGGGGGCTCTCTCCGGAATCCGATTCGTCAACACGCTTACTGCGGAGCAGGCCGCCAGGAACCAGATCCGACTAAATGGTTCAGGGGTCGCAGCGGGGGACATCGATGGCGACGGGCTCTGTGATCTCTACTTCTGCAGCCTCGCGGGGTCTAACGTGCTTTACCGGAATATCGGGAACTGGCGGTTTGAGGATATCACCATGCGGTCGGGTACCGCATGCCCGGGGCAAGAAAGCACGGGCGCGCTGTTCGCTGATGTCGATGGAAATGGGACCTTGGACCTCCTGGTCAACTCGATCGGCCGAGGCACCCGGTGCTTCCTCAACGATGGCCGCGGGCGCTTCACCGAGAACGCCTCTGCCGGTCTGCTTCGAGCGTTCGGTGCCATGTCCCTGGCGATGGCCGATGTGGATGGAGACGGAGATCTCGACCTGTACGTGGTCAACTACAGGGCCTCCACCATTCGGAGTACCGGGTTCAGCGTCCTCAATGTCAACGGGCGCAGGTCGATTCTCCCCGGGGACCGTGGGCATCTCGAGTATACCCCCGACGGGCGGCTTCTCGAGTTGGGGGAACCGGACACGCTTTATCTCAACGACGGGCACGGGAACTTCACCCAGGTCCTCTGGACCGGAGGAAGCTTTCTCGACGAGCAGGGGCGACCCCTTACCGAACCGCCGCGCGACTGGGGTTTGACGGCGATGTTCCGGGACCTCAACGGGGACGGGGCTCCAGACCTGTATGTATGCAACGATTTTCAGTCGCCGGACCGGCTATGGATCAACGACGGTCATGGCAAGTTCAGGCTCGCTCCCGCTCAGGCCCTTCGTCACACCCCGACCTACTCCATGTGCGTGGATGTGGCCGATGTGGACCGGGATGGCATCGATGACCTCCTGGTGGTGGACATGCTTGAGCCACGACATCGGGACCGGTTCAGGCAAACCGTCGGTTTCGAACCGGTCCTCCTGACCCCGGGAGATTTGCTCGAACGACCCCAGTATGACCACAACACCCTGCAACTCGGGCGCGGCGATTGCACCTACGCCGACGTGAGCCATCTCTGGGGAATCGAAGCCTCGGGCTGGACGTGGTGCGTCGCCTTCCTGGATGTTGATCTGGACGGGTATGAGGACCTGCTCATGACGCGCGGACACATGTTCAACACCCAGGACTGCGACGCCAATGCCCGCATTGATCGGGAAGGACCCTACACGAGGGAGCAGATCCCGTACAAGGTTTGGAAATACCCACCCCTCAGACTTCCAAACACAGCCTTTCGTAATCTGAGGGGTGCGGGATTTGAGGAGGTTGGGGCGGAGTGGGGTTTTGGGGTTGAGGAGGGTGTGACGCAGGGGATGAGTTTGGTGGATTTGGACAACGACGGGGATTTGGACGTGGTGGTGAGTGGGTTGAACGGGGAGGCGGGGGTATATCGGAACGAGGGGTCCGGAGGGCGTGTGGGAGTGAGGTTGCACGGGATGGGTGGGAATGTGGGTGGAGTGGGAGGGAGGATACGGCTGGAGGGAGGAGCGGTGAAGGTGCAGGAGCAGGAGGTGATGAGTGGTGGGAGGTATTTGAGCGGGGACGAAGGGATGAGGGTGTTTGCGAGCGGCAGGCAGGCTGGAGGGATGAGGATAGAGGTGAAGTGGCGGAGTGGTCGGCGGAGCGTGGTGGAGGGTGTGGAGGCCAACCGGATCTACGAGGTGTGGGAATCGGAGGCGGTGAAGGGGGAGGGGAGAGTGGGGGGGGGCGTGGCGGGCCCCGGGATGTTGTTTGAGGACGTGAGCATGGGTTTTGGCCACACGCACCATGAGGAGGAGTATGATGATTTTGGGAGGCAGCCGCTGCTGCCCAGCCGGCTGAGTCAGCTTGGGCCTGGAGTGGGATGGGTGGACATCGACCGGGACGGGAGGGACGACCTTGTGGTGGGGACGGGGAAGGGAGGGAGCATTGGGATGTATCGGAACGAGGGGAAGGGGAAGTGGAGCGTGATGAGGGTGGGGGTGGTGGAGAAGCGGGATCAGACGGGGATGGCGTGGGATGGAAGGGAGCTCTGGGTGGGGAGCTCGAGTTACGAGGATGCACAGCAGGGGCCGGGGAAGTGGGTCAAGGGCTATGCTGGGGGAGTGGAGCAGGAGGGTGAGGGGATGGAGGGAGGGGAGACGAGTTGCGGGCCTGTGGCGATGGGGGATGTGGACGGAGACGGGGAACTGGAGCTGTTCGTGGGGGCGCGGGTGAAGCCGAAGAGCTTGATGCCGGGGAGGGAGGACATGGGAAGTTTGAGTGCGGAAACGAGGAAGGGTCAAAATGCGGAGAGGAGGGGACGAGGGCAGCAGATTTTTAACGCGGAGGCGCGGAGAGGGGGAGGCACGGAGAGCGGGAAAGGGGGAGAAAGAGGAAGAGAAAGAGAAAGA
>DMJJ01000478.1 GCA_003452185.1 Verrucomicrobiales bacterium
TGACGCCCTCCCGGAGGCGAGTTGGAAATGGGAGGGGAAACCCGGCCCCGGCGGCGACCCTACTTCGCCCCGGTCCGCTCCAGGATAAGGGTCCCGAGGCTCCGGTTGAGCTTCTCCTGGTCGGTGGTCACATCCCCAAGGGCGCCGATCGAGTCACCCGCCCGGTTGAGGAGGTCGGCCCGCTTTTCGTTTTCCGTCACCACCCGAGCCACCTGGTGCTCGCTGGATCCGATCCCCGGGCCGGTCACATCGTTGTTGTCCCTCGCCTCGATCCAGAACTCGATCAGGCTCCCCTCGGCGACCGGCGGCTGCGCCGCCCCAAGCTTCCACTCGAAACGCCGTCGCACCCGGTTGGTCGCCCCGCCTTCCAGGGAAAGCTCCATCGATTTTTCCGCCCCCGCATCGAGCGTGTTGATCCGGTACTTGAGCTCGAGCCGCTGGACCGCGAAGTCGTCCTGCACATCCATCCCGACGATCAGCGTGGCGTGGCGGGTGATGAGCTCCTCCTTCCGCTCCGGCCAGGTGAGCTTCGCCTGGGGCGGCTTGTCGGGAAGGATGTCGACCCGGTACAGGGTCCCGTCCGAGGAGGTCATCCCGAGGGTGTCCTCCAGGTCGAACGCGAACCCGGTGAGCCCCTTTGCCGGGATCTGGATCGTGCCGCGGAGTTCCCGCGGATGGGCCGGGTCGATTGCCAGGGGACGGCGCTCGTCCAGCCCGGCCAGGCGGAGGGAGGCCGACTTGAGATCCTTGGTGGCGACGGCGTGGAAGTTGAGGCGGCTTCCCGCCAGGAGCGAGAGATCGCCCGGAAGCCGGCGCACCGGCTTCAGCCCGGTGTAGGCCGGGGGCTCCTGTTCGCACTCGGGGGGATTGGCCGTGGGGCGCGGAACCACATGGACGGTGTAGGCCGGGCTCACCCCGTCGTTCAGCCGGACCGAGTAGGTGAAGTCCTCCTGGATGTTCTCCAGCGCCCGGGCGAACCGCCGCGGCTCCGCCGCCAAGGGCTCCATCTCATACGACTGCTCGCGGCGGCCGGCCCCCGAGACCAGGAGCGACCCGCGGCGCGGGATCACCCCGTTGGCCACGGCGGCCAGTCGGACCACATCCCCGCGCCCCACCACCAGGTCCCCCGAGACGAAGGTGATCCGGGTCTTGCGGGGAACCGGGATGTTGGCGAGCAGTGCCCGGCGGAGCAGGTCAAGACTCACGGCGCGGCTTGCGTAGAAGCCCGCCAGCCCGAGCAGCAGGACGAGGGCGGCGGCCGTGCCAAGCCGCCGGAGGGGCGTCGTGTCGACAATGGCCTGGAAGTCGATCCCCGCCGCCATCGACTCGGCCTGGCGAAGGGTGGCAGAGGCGAGCTCCCGGGAGGCTCCCCGCCCGAGCGACCCGGGGCGGGAGAACTGGACCGAGGAGATCAGGCGGCTGGCCAGCCTGGGATGGGCCCGCTCAACCCGTAGGGCGAGCTCGTCATCGTCCGGGGGACGGAGCCGGGGACGGAAGGCGTACGGGTAGAGCAGGGCGTTGAGCAGTGCGAACTGCGCCAGGAAGAGCAGCAGGCGGACGCTCCACCGGAAGTCGAACCACCAGTCGGCAAACATCGCCAGGGCGAGGACCTCGACCCCGACCACGATGGCCAACGCGACCCCGGTGCCGGCCTGCACCGCCAGCCAGCGGCGGCGCAACCGGTCGAGCTTCCCCAGGAGCAGGCGGCTGGGCGGGATGGCGGAGGGGGTTCCTCCTCCTGTCGCCGGGGGCGCTGGGCTGGTTGGGGGGAGCTCGGTCATGGGGGTGTCGATGTCACTTGAGGTAGCTCAGTTTTCGGATCACCCATTCGAGGGTCGCCACCCCGAGCAGGAAGAGGAAGACCAGCGGCGAGGACCAGAGCTCAACCTCCAGAGGGGAGCGGACCTTCTCGGTCTTGGAGCTCAGGAGGTCGGGGAGCCGGTGCAGGTCCTCCTCACGGAAAAAGGCCCCGCCCGTCGCCTGGGCCATCTGGCGCAGGAGCGGCTCGTTCATGGCCGTGTCGCCGAGCTCAAACTGCGGCTCCACGACCGAGAGGTCGAGCGGGCTGTTGGGGTCGAGGTCCACCGTGAACTGGTAATCACCGGGGGCGCCGGCAATGAACTCCCCGCGGTAGAGCCCGGCCTGGTCAGCCATCGGCCGCAGGAGAACCTCGGTCGAGGGGGAGGCGGCCCCGCCCGGGGCGGCCCGCCGCGCGAAGCGTCCCTTGACGACCGGTTCCTGCACCGCCTCGAATGCCGTGGAGTACAGCCGGGCGTACAGGGTGACCCGGTCCCCGGCGAGGTAGCTCTGCCGGTCGGCCGTGATCTGCACCCGCTTGTTGCCGCCGAGGAGCCGGGGAAGGGCGAGTCGCTGGACGAGCTGTCCCCAGAAGGCGGTGTAGTAGGCGTCGCCGACATTCTTCCGCCACCGCCAGGTGTTGTCCGTGCCGACGAACATCACTTGCCCCAGGCCGTATTGCTGGAGCGCCACGACGGGCATCTTGCCGAACCGGGACTCCCGGGCCGGGTCGGGGTCGACCAGCAGGACCTCCGCGGCCGGCTTGGGCCGCGAGACCTTGGAGACCCAGTAGATGGGGGGCATCTGCTGCCAGATCTCCCGGTTCCGGGCCTCGTTGTCGTCCAGCCGGAGGATGGGGCTGGAGCGGCCGGCCCCCGTGAGCTCCAGGGCGATCGGGTGGTCGCCTCCCCCCGAGGGGAGGGAGGTGTCGACGCTCGCCCCCTCGAACTCCACGGGGAGCATCGAGTACAGGCCGGTCCGCCGGTACGCCTGCGGCGTGTGACGACGGCCCGCGACCATCAGCAGGGCGCCGCCAAACTTCGAGACGAGCTCGTTGACATACTCCTGCTGCACCGGGGTGATGAACCGGGGGTCGAGGTCCCCGAGGATCACCAGGTCGTACTTGAGGAGCTCCTCCCGCCGGGAGGGGAAGGAGCTGATGTAGGGGCTGTTCTCGGTGCGGGAGATGCTGGGATCCCCCTCCGCAAGAAAGCACTTCAGCTGCACCCGGCGGTCCCGCAGGAGCATGGCCTGGAGGTAGCGGAACTCCCACCGCGGGGCCTCGTCGACCAGCAGGACGTGGATCCGGGCATCGATCACCTTGAGCCGCTGCTTGCGCGAGTTGTTGTCCGTCACCGCCTCGTCGCCCCGGGGATCAATGGAGGCCTGGAGCTCGAACTCCCCCTCCCTGGGGGGAATGATCCTGAAGCTCACCACCTGCTCGCCCGTTCCGGTGAAGCGGATCGGCTGCTCCTGATGCAGGTCGCCGAGCTGGAGCTTGACCGTGGCCGCCTCGCCCGCGAGCCCCTGCCCCCGGACCCTCACCGTGACCTCCATCTCCTCCTGGACGAAGGTGACCTCGGGGGCGAAGAGGCTCCCGACGATCACGTCCCTCGGGGCCGTGAGCCCGACCCCGTAGGCGTAGAGGGGGATGCCCTCCGACTTGAGGCGGTCGGCGGCCTCGAGGGGCGGGGAGCCGCTGTTGTTGGCGCCATCGGTGATGAGGAGGATCCCCGCCAGGGGCTGGCCCCGCTTCCGGTTGGCGACCTCGCGCAGCGAGTCGCCCAGGGCGGTGCTGTTTCTCCGGGCGTCGAGCCGTCCCGCCCAGTCGGCCGCGAGCGTCGCGCCGGAGGGGCCGTTGGTCTCCCCGGGGGGGGTGGCCCCGGCGGCGATCTCCCCCACGCCCTGCCCGAACTCATAGGCCGCGAGGTCGAATTGCCGGCCGAGCCGGGGGAGGAGGTCGAGCCGCGGGTTCTCGATCACCGAGCGGACGAGGTCGAGTCGCGTGAGGCGGGAGACCGACTGGACGTCAGCCGCCGCCAGCGGCTGGTTGAGCCCAAGGGCCGGGTTGAGCACCCCGCGGGCGATGGCCGCCCGCTTCTGGTCCTCCGGCGTGACGCGGGGGTCGGGGATCTTGAGGCTCGCGCTGTTGTCGAACAGGACGACGAGCAGCCGCCGGACGCTCCCTTCAACCGTGAATGCCGCCACCGGCCTCAGGAGCAGAAGCAGGAGCAGGGAGAGGAAGAGGCAACGGAGGCCGGTCAGCCCGAGCCGTCGTCCGCGCCCCAGGTGCACGGGGCTGAGGCGGTAGGTCCAGTAGACAAACGCCCCCAGGAGCGAGGTCCAGAAGAGCCATCCCCCCCAGCCCAGCGCGCCGCGAAACTCGATCGACGCGCGCGCGATCTCCGTCCCCGCGTCGGGGGTGGCTCCGAGGAGTTGGAGGATCCAGCGGGTCATCATCGGGAACGGCTGAACCATTGGCCGAGGAAACACTCGACCAGTGCCAGGGTGAGGGCTGCGACCACGACGGCGGGCCAGAACTCAATCCCCGAGCGCTGCCTCTCCACCGCCTGCCGCAGGGAGAAGTTCGGGGTCCAGGGGTACACCTCCGCCACGGGCTTGAGGGAGTCGAGCTGCGTGGGTGAGAGCTCCTCAAGGTTCGATTCCTCGGGATCGGGCTGCGTGGCGAATGCGAGGTCCAGCGGCGGCTCCGGGACATGGACCGTGTAGAGCCCCGCGGCGTCGGTGTGGTCGAACACGAGGCCGGGCTGCCCGCCCGCCATCTCCACGCGCCTCAGCTCCCGGGTGGACTCGCCGGCGCGGGGGCTGGTGAAGGCCGCATCCTTGCCGAGGAGCTCGTTGCTGACGCGCCGCTGGAAGCGCCCGCCGACCCGGAGGTTGAGCCCCTCGTCCTGGCGCTGGAGGGCCATCCCGAGCGAGCGGTGGAGCAGGGGAACAAAGGCGGGGCGCACCGGCAGGTCGCCCCAGGAGGTGTTGGCGGTGAAGGCGAACAGCACGACACGACCAAGCCCGTACGAGCGCTCCATCATCGCCGGGGAACCGTCCGTGAAGGCGAGGACCATCTCCGGGGTCCCCGCCTCGCCCGCGGCCGTGCCGCCCGACGGGAGGGGGGGCGCGGGCGCCGCGTTCGTGCCGTCCGGGGCGGGGAGAAGCGTGAGGTGGCGGTAGATGCGAGCGGAGGCGAGGGTGCCGGAGGCGGGGTCGTTCCAGAGGGATGAAATCGGGTGGGTGTAGTCGCGGGAACGGAGGGTGAAATAGCGCTCGGTCTGGTCGGCGTCGCCCCGCGCGGGGCCCAGGGCGGCGGGAAGGAGCGGGAGCCGGGCCCCGAGCTGCTCGTTGTAGAAGGTGGCATCAACGCGGCTTCCCGGGAAGAGGAGCAGCCCTCCGCCCCGGCTGACGTAGCCGGCGAACACGGGGGCGAGCTTCTCCGGGAACCGGGCGACGTTGGCCAGGATCACGGCGTCAAAATCATCCAGCGAGGTGGAGGGAAGCTCGGCGGCACCAATGGTCTGGAGCTTGATGAAATACGCGGCGCGCTGGTCGGCCGCCACCGGGTTGAGGGCATGGCGAAGGAAGAACGTCTCGCTCCCCCTCGACCCGTCCCCCGGGTCCCCGTCGACCAGGAGGAGCTTGAGCTGGCGGATCGCCCGCACGGCAAGCGTGCGACGGTTGTCGGCGGGCAGCCGGTCCTCCC
>DMJJ01000556.1 GCA_003452185.1 Verrucomicrobiales bacterium
TGATGGGGGCCCGTGGCAGGGCATCCAGGGCCGCGAGGGCCGCAGCGGTGCGGCTTTCGACGCCGAGCCTGTCGAACACCTGCCCGAGGAGCTTTTTGACGGTCTTCTCGGTGATTCCCAGGATCGATGCGATGTCGCCGTTGGATTTCCCCTGAGCCACCCAGAGCAGGGCTTCGGCCGCCCTCGGGGTCAGGCCGAGTCGTTCGGTCAGCGGGGCGGGGCTGCTGAAATCAGGTTGGAAGCTCGTGCGGGCAAGCTCCTGCCTGAGCCGATCCTCGTTCAGCCGTTGGCGTTCGAGCCGGGCCTCCACCGCCTCCAGCAAGGTCGCCCTCGTGACCGGCTTCACGAGATAATCATCCGCACCCAAGTTCATCCCGTTCCGGACGTCCGTCTTCTCCCCCCGGGCGGTGAGGAAAATGAACGGCGTGGTGGCCGTCGCCCGGTTGAGCCGGACGGCCTGGAGCACGGCATAGCCATCCCTGTCGGGCATCATGATGTCGCACAGGATGAGGTCGGGGAGCTCCTCCAGGGCGATCCGGATCCCCTCCTCCCCGCCCGAGGCCTCGAGGACCTCGTAGCCTTCCATCCGAAGGATGGTCACGGTCTTTTGTCGCATCACGACCTGATCCTCCACGACAAGCAGCGTCTTCATCGGGCGCGCGTAGGGGTTGGGGTGTTGGTGGGGCGGCCCTCCCCGGGAGGGGCCGGCCGGGAGAGTGGAAGGGGGCTGGCTCCCTCGAGGCGGAGAAGGGGGAGGCTGACGCGGAAGGTGGTGCCTTGGCCCTCGCGGGTTTCGAAGCTTGTGGTCCCCTGATGAAGTTCGACACAGGACTTGACGATCACCATGCCGAGGCCGGTCCCGGGGGTGTCTCCCACGTTGCTCCCGCGATGGAATGCCGTGAACAGGTCACGAGCATCCGCCTGGGGGATGCCGATCCCGCGGTCGTGGACTTCAAACCGCGCCGACTCCCCCTGGGCTTCGATCCGGAACTCAACGCTCTCGCCGGGCGGGGAATACTTCACAGCGTTGTGAAGCAGATTGGTGAAGATGTGGCGGAGCAGGGCCTCGTCGCCGTACGCGGCCGCCAGCCCGGGCCCCGCGATCAGCAGGATGGGGCATCGGTCGTGGGTCACGGAGACGACCTCCTCGACCATCCGCTCACACAGGGCGACCAGGTCGAGGGAGGTGGGACGGTAGCTCAGCTTGCCCGCCTCCACGCGGCTGAGGAGGAGAACCTCCTCGACCATGGAGCCAAGGTGGCGCGTGGCGGCGACGATGTCGCGAAGGTTCTCGGCACGATCCTCGGGTGAGAGGCGATCCAGGTAGGCATCCAGGATTTCGGCCGAGCTCATGATGATCGCCAGGGGGGTGCGAAACTCGTGGGAGATCATCGAGACAAACCGGGTCTTGAGCTCGTGCAGGCGCCGCTCTTCGCCCAGGGCCGCGTGAAGCCCCTCCTTGGCGGCCTCGAGCTCGCGGGTCCGCTCGGTCACCCGTCGCTCGAGGGCGGAGTTCAGCTCCCGCATCGCCGCAGTGGCCCGGTCCCGTTCCGCCAGCTTGAACCAGAGGAAGGCGATCCATCCCCCGGCGGCCAGCAGCAGGGCGACCGTGATCCCAACCACCCGCAGGGTCCGTTCGCGAGCGAGTCGCGGGGCAAGATACAGGACTCTCAGATCCCCGGCGCGGAGGAGGTTGATGGCCTGCTGCCCATCGATACGCCCGGGGAGCACCAGGCCGGTCGCCTCCAGCATGTCGTCCGGATGGAGCGTGGGAGGGGCCCCGAGACGGGCCGCATCCCAGAGGACCGGCAGCATCCGGCCGTCGACCTCGATCGTGAGGGTCTGGGCGTCGCGGGCTCCCTGGGCGGGCGTCGCGTTGGTGCCGGCGAGCCGCCCGGTGACGCGAACCCAGTCGTTCGCAGCCGCCCCTGATAGGATGGCTGTCGGGGGTGGGGAGGCCGCCTCCGGGGGGGTGTTGCTCCCGAGAAGACGGAAGGAGCTGAAGCTCATCAGGAGCTCGCGCCGCGCCCCGATCGGAGAGCCGACCAGCTCCACCCAGTCCCCCGGGCGGAGTTCGGGGATCGGCCCAGGGAGGAGTTCCGCCGCGTGGGGGATCGCCGCGCCCGATTGGAAGGGCCGCAGGTAGGTGGCGCGGAGCGGGATCCCCTCGCTCCTCAGGAACACATTCTCTTCGGTTGTCTCGAGGACCTGGGCGCGGAGCCGGAGCCTGGCCAGGAGCGGGGCAGGGAGGCTGCGCAGGGATGCCGCGTTGGTGAGGGGGGCTTCGAACAGGGTGGCGGAACCTGGAGTGAGGAGGGTCACCTCGGCGGGGGCGGAGGCGCGAATGGCGTCGTGCCCGCGTCCGATGTTCGCCGAACGAACCCGGAGCCGCGCTCCCCACCACCGGTCCGGGGCCGGGGTGTTCGTCCAGTTGAAGATGGTGGCGACGGCCCACCCGGACTCGTCGGCCAGGTGAATGCGAAGGCGGTCCCCCTCGAGCCGAGTCTGCATGACGATCCCCTCCACCTCGAGGAGCCGTCCCGGATAACCCCCGTTCAAGGCATCGACAAGCCAGGGGTGGCCCGCCTCGGGCATCGGCCCGGGACCCAGATTGCGGAACTCGGTCGGGGTCAGGACACGGTCGGCCTCCGTCGCCCCGAAGCGGACGGGAGCCTCAAGCTCCAGCCGGTCGCCCATCCGTGGCCAGGGGTACTTGCCAGCGGGGAGCTGGAGCACGACGGCCGAGAAGCCGGACTGCACACAGAGGGTGGAGGGGGGCTCGGCGTAGACCACGGTGCCCGAGAACTCAAGCACCACGGGGCGCGTCTGGGTCGGATCCCGCAGCAGGGCGTTGACACGGGGAATGTCCGCTGGGGTGGAGAGCGTCCCCTCCTGCGCGACAACCGCCGGCCCCCAGGCCAGGAGGGCCAGAAGACCCCAGGCCATGAAGGTCACCGAGTTCTGGGTGCGACGAGTCATCCGTTGGGACGTTAACCGATCCGTTGTGGGGGGGAAAGGGGACTAAAGTCCACCTTCGGCACCACGGCCCAAGGCTCCCGGGCCCGCCCCCCTCATGGGGTGAGAGTGCGAAGCCGGTAGAAGGCCTTCCGTCCGGGCGGGGAGTCCAGGCGGGCCGTGTATTGGCCCGGCGCAGCCTCCTGGAGGGTGGCGGTCGTGGCATGCCAGGTCAGGAGATCGAGGCTCGATTCAACCAGGAATCGGTCCCGGAGGGGCCCCGACCAGCGCAGCGTGATGTGGCTTTGGGTGGGAGGGGCGCCCGCCAGCGTCGGGTCGGGGGTCGGGGCCGGGAGCGGGGTGACGTCGATGCGCGCGATGGTCGGCGGAGGAGGCCCGATGACCACGGGGGCGTGTCCGATGAGCGTGCCGCCGAGGTTCAGATAGACCCCGGCTTCGAGGATGCCGCTGTTGTTCACGGTTCCGCCCGGCTCGAGTTGCAGGGAGTTGAGCACCTTCACCGTGGCGGACGGGGTGGAGATCTGGAGGGTGCCGGCAACATCCAGGGACCCTGGGAACGTGACGGAATGGTCGATCGACAGGGTCGCCCCGGCAGCGAGGGTCAGGAGGCCCGTTCCCGCGGCAGAACTGGACTCCCGCAGGGAGATCGAACATCCGGTCCATCGCGTGCTGCCGTCAATGGAGAGCTGTGTCGAGCCGAAGAGGGTCAGCGCCCCGGGGCCCGCCATGGAGGATCCCTCCCCGAAGGAAATGTGCTTCGTCATGGAGGAACCGTCGAACCAGATCGAGCTTCCCGACCCGAGGGTGACGGAGCCATCCACCCCAAGGCCACTCCCGGAGACAAAGGCAACATAGGCCGCATCCACTGCGGCCAGGGCCCCGGTGGGTGGGAGGTGGATCGGGAGGGAAACCGTGGCCACCCCACCCCCGCCCCCGACTTGGCGTGCCTCGATGCGCCCGGGGCTCTCCAGCGATCCCGCCCCGGCAAGGGCGGTGTTCACGTCGCGGCTGAACATCTGGAGGGTGCCGAAGTTGGTGCTCGCTCCGTTGAGCGTCAGGGTGCGGTTGTAGACGAGGGTGGCAGCGGCACTCGCAGCGATGGTGAAGGAGTCATTGGCGAGCACGTTGTCGAGGGCGACGGCAGCGCCTGTTCCCAGCAGCACGGGGGCGTCGAAAGTGACCCCTTGGAGTGAGCTCGTCCCGTTGACCAGGGTGACGGGCAGCGCGAAGCGGCCGCTCGTCGACTGGTCGCCGGAAAGGAGAAGTTCTCCCTCGCCCGACGCGTGCGAGGAATCGCGGAGTTGGAGGGCGAGCGCGGTGTGGAGCGATTCCCCGACCACCAGGCCGTTGGCGCCGTAGAGCCGTAGGGTCCCGCTGCCGACGGTGGAGCTCCCGGGCAACAGGGTGACGTCGCGTGCCGGGCCGTCGTTCTCGACCTCCACAAGTCCGCCCGGATCGATTTGGAGGACGCCGCCCACGGTGAGAGCAGCCCCTGAATGCATGGCCAGCCATGCGCTGGACTCAACCCAGAGTCGGCCTGCGGGGCCGAGTTCCGTCGGCAGGTAGAGATGCCCCCAGCCCCCCCCGCCGCCCACAGGCGTTATCTTGATGAGGCCGTGGCTGAGCAGATGGCCCGTTCCCGCAAGGGAAGTGTTCACGTCACGGCTGAACATCTGGAGGGTGCCGAAGTTGGTGCTCGCTCCGTTGAGCGTCAGGGTGCGGTTGTAGTTCACCGAGACGACGGCTTGGGTGGCAATTGTGAGGCCGCTTGAGAAGGTCGCCCCCTGGATGCCCACGACGGAGCCGCTGGCGATGGTGATCGGGGATTCGTAGACGCCACCCAGGTTCTGGGTTCCCCCGAGCGTCAGGTTGCCCGGACCCGTGACGCGGGCGCTATCGTTCAATTGCAGCGCCGCATCGAGGGTGGCGTCTTCAAGGATCGTGAGCCGGTTGGCTCCATCCAGCTCAAGGGCACCGGTTCCCTCCACCCGGGCACCCGGCGTGAGGGTGATGTCGCGTGGGGGGGCCTCGTTTACAGCCGTCAGGTGGGCCCCGGACGCGATGCTCAGGGTTCCGCCGAGCTCCAGGGTCGAGCCGGTTCGAAGCATCAGGCGACTTTCGGGATCGAGTTGCCAGCGACCTCCGGAAGGCACCCGCACGGGGACGTACACGTGCGTCCAGCCTCCACCGCCACCCAGGGCCACGGCCTGAAGTGTTCCCGGAGACTCAATCCGTCCGCTGCCCGAGATGTAGGTGTTCACGTCGCGGCTGAACATCCGGAGCGTGCCGGCGTTGGTCAGGGTGCCGTTGAGGATGAGGGAATGGTTGTAGGCGATGGCAAGCACGGCCGCCGGGGCGACCTCCAGGCTGCTGCCGAAGACGGCATCGCTGACCCAGGCGGTGACCCCCGCGTGGATCCGCACGGGCATGGTGAAGGTTCCCGTGAGGGTTTGGTCGAGGTTGATGGTGAGCGATCCGGTGCCTGTTGCGATGGAGTTGTCCGCGAGTTGGAGGAGCACCTGGAGGTCGGCGAATCCGTCGACCACGAACCGATTGCTTCCGTCGAGTTCCAGGACGCCCCCACCGATGAGGGAAGCCGGGGTGTGGAGGGTGATGTCGCGGGGAGACCCTTCGTTGATGGAAACCATTCGTGCGGAGGGCCGGATCTCCAAAACGCCGTCGAGTACCAGGCTGCTTCCGTTGCGGAGGCTCGTCCGCGACTCGTCCCCCTGGGTCCAGCGACCCCCTGGCAGGAGGGCGACGGGGAGGGAGACCTGAGCCCAACCACCGCCACTCCCGAGGGCGACCGACTCGAGTGTGCCGGTGCAGTCGATCCGTCCGCTGCCCGAGATGTAGGTGTTCACGTCGCGGTTGAACATCCGGAGCGTGCCGGCGTTGGTCAGGGTGCCGTTGAGGATGAGGGAATGGTTGTATGCCACGTCGAGGACGCCGCCCGGGTCAATCTCGAGCTGGCTGCGGAACGTCGCATCGCTGACCCAGACCGTGACCCCGCCCTTGATGCGGATCGGGGTGGCGAAGTTTCCGGTGAAGGTTTGATCCACCCCGACCGTGAGGATCGAGGTTCCGATGACGCTCGCGCTGTCGTTGAGCTGGAGTTGCAGTCCGAGCTCTGCTGGAGCGGCGGCGACCAGGCGGTTTCCGCCATCGAGTTGCAGGACCCCGCCACCTGTCAGGGCATTTCCCCCAAGGAGCGTGAGGTCGCGAGACGGGGCCTCGTTCAGGGAAACCATCCGTGCGGAGGGCTGGATGTCGAGGGTTCCGGCAAGCGCCAGGCTGCTTCCCGACCGGAGATAGGCACGGGATTCCGTTGCGAGCGCCAGCCGTCCGCCGGCGGGTACGTTGATCGGAACGTACAGGTTGGCCCACCCGCCTCCCGAACCCAGGCTGGCGACCTCCATCAGCCCCGGGTTCTCGATGCGCCCGGCCCCCGAGAGGTAGGTGTTCACGTCGCGGCTGAAAAGCCGGAGGGTGCCGAAATTCGTGACCACGCCGTTGATTGACATGGAGTGGTTGTAGCTCACCGCGAGCGTTCCTGCGGGCTGGACCGTGAGTGCGTTCCAGAAGGTGGCGTCGTAAGACCAGGCGGCAACGCCGTTCCCGATGCTGACCGGGGCGGTGTAGCTGCCGGTCAAGGTTTGGTCGAGGTCGATGGACAGGGTGCCCATCCCGGCGACCGTGGCGGAATCCAACACCTGGAGCTGAAGCCGCAGGCTCCCATCCCCGGCCATCACCAGTTGGTTGGCTCCCTGGATCTGGAGGGTCCCGCCGCCGGCCATCCGCCCGCCTGCCATCAGGGTGATGGCACGGGCAGGGGCTTCATTCAAAGTGACCAGCCACCCGTCGGGCTCGAGATCGAGGGTTCCGTCGAGTGTCAGGCTGCCCCCTCCGCGCAGATACGCGCGACCGCCGGCGTCGACGGTCCAACGACCGGGCCCCAGGGTGGTCACGGGGAGCGAAATCTGGGCCCACCCACCCCCGCTGCCGAGTGTAAGGACCTCGATCAATCCCAGGTTCTCGATCTCCCCCTGGCCGTTGATGTAGGAGTTCACATCGCGGCTATGGAGCTGGATCGTTCCCTGGTTGACCAGGGGCGCCCCGACCGAGAGTTGGTGGTTGGGGCTGAGTCGAACCGTGCCGGCCCGCACCTCGGTGGGAGCCCCGAGGGTGATGTCGATCGGGAGGTTCAGCAGGGCGTTGGTGGAGTCGAGCACCAGGCCGCGGGCCGCAGGCTGCGCGTTGACGGTGACGGTGTAGGATCCGGGCTGATCCAGCACGGCGACGGTGTCCGGGGTGGGTACGCCTGCGGTCCATCGAATCGGGTCGGTCCAGAGCCCATCGACGGGATCCTTCCATCGGGTGACCTGAAGGGTCGGGGAGTGAAGGATGGTCAGGGCGAGGTGGTAGTTTGTGGAGGTGCCATCCCGGGCGACCGCCCGCACCTGGATGTCGTGATCGCCCGCGGTGTCGTTCAGCGGGTTCAGGGCCAGGTGTGCGACGGCCGTCCCGGCCCCCGGCGTGTTGGTGATTCCGATGCCTCCGAGCGAGACGAACGTCGGGGCCGGGTTTGTGGCGGCGTAACTCACCAGGACCAGGGGTGAGCCTGGGGAGGTGAACTGAAGCAGGACGTTGGTCGAGCCCCCCTCGGTGAGCGTGAGCCTTGTGGGACCCGCGATCCCGATCGCGTTGGTGCTGATGTTGGGGTCGACGACCTTCAACGGGATCGGGGGAAGGGCGTACGGCGCGAGCCCCACCTTCACGGCGCTGACCTGCAGGAAGGCGGTCCCGTTCGTGAGGGCGGTCGGGAGCTGGAGTTGGGTGGTGAGGCGGCCCGAGCCCGGCACAACGGCCGCATCCACGGGGGCCCCGTCGGCCAGCACCATCCGGATGAAGTCGGCCCCAAGCCCGGCATCCACCTGCACGGTGACGGCCACGGTGCCCTGGGGCGGAACGGCAGCCCCGGCAAGGGGGGCGGTGACGGAGAACGAGGCGGTGCGGAACGTTCCCCTGAGGCCAGCGGGAGGAACCGGTGAGCCGTCCGGGGCGGTCAGCGGGTTCCCAAGCAGATCGGTAACGCCCTGGGCGGCGCTCACGGAATAGGTGGTCCCAGGTGCCAGCGGGAGGGAGGAGAGTTGCAGACGGGCCGTGGTCGGGCCCGGGCGGTCAATCGTCACCGGAACCGGGCTGCCCGCGGCGTCCAGGACCCGGAGGGACTCGGGGGTCAGGGTGGCGGGGGCCACGGCCTCGCTGAACTCCAGGGAGAGACCCGCTCGCCAGAGGGAGATCCCCTCCGCCCCGTCCTGAGGGTCGCGTGACACGATCCATGGTCCGAGGGTGTCGGTCAGCAGGAAGGTCTGCGAGCTGGAGCTGGTGTTTCCGGCCGCGTCCCGGGCCCGCGCCGTGACCTGGATCTGGGATCCGTCGGGCCGGAGGCCGGTGAGCGGGAACTCGAGACGGTTGGTTTGGGAGGCGAGCGGTTCCGCGGCGACCGCCACCGACTGGGTGGCCGTGAGGGGACCGCTCAGCTCCACCTGAAGCGTGTGGCCCGGGCCGTTGTCGGAGGTGATGACCTCCACGGCGAGGGGTTTGGAGGGATCGACGCGCACCCCGGGTCGGGGGCTGAGGAGGACCACGGTGGGCGGGGTGGCGTCGATGACTGCGTAGCGCACCGGCTCGGCCGAGGAGCGACCCCCGAAAGCGTCCACCGCCGTTGCGGTGACCTCCACCGTGGTTCCGGGGAGTGTGTTGGGGGGGATTGTGAACGAGGCCGTCCGCGGCGCGCCGTCGGGATAGGTGTTGGTCGCCGAAAGGGGACCGGTTGCGACCACGAACAGGGACGTGATCCCGAGATCGCTGGAGGCTTCGACGGCGAACGAGACTGTGGCGCCGGTTCCAACCGTCGAGCCTGTGGGAAGGGTTGGGGTGAAGGTGAGCAACGGGGGGAGGTTCGCCACTGTCTTGAACGTGGCTCCTAGGCCCCCGAACGGGTTGCCGGCGAGATCGGTGATGGCCCCCGTGAGGATGAGGGAGTAGGTGGAGCCGAATTCAAGCTGTCCGGAGGGACGGAAAGTGACGGTCCGGCCGTCATCCGAGAGGGCGTAGCTTCCGCCGACCTGTCTGCCGTGCGAGTCGAGCATCAGGAGGGTGCGTCCTCCCACGCTGGCCGGCGAGAGAGGCTCGGAGAAGGTGCAGACGATCGGAGTGAGCGGGTTGACCTTCGTGGCCCGATCCGATGGCGAGATCGAGAGAAGCGTAGGGGGCTCGGTGTCGGGGAGCCGGAGGGTCCGGGTTACGCTGACCTGGTTGCTCGCCCCGTCGGTGGCGGTCACCCGGGCCGTGAACGGGCCGCCTGGGCCGCCCACCCCGGGGAGCGGCACGATGAACAGGTTGGTGGTGCGCGTGTTGGCGGGCGTGACGACCGACACGTGCTGGGTGGCGGTGAGGCTGCCCGAGAGGATCATGTCCAGCTCGTAGCCGGGGCCGTTGTCGAGTCCCGCCACCTGGAGTTGCAACTCCGGGGTGGAGGAGAGGAGGGCTCCCTCGGCCGGGGTCAGGATCTCGAGCGACGGCGGGGTGGCGTCGACGACCTGAAGCGGAAGCGGCCCGACGGTCGTCGCCCCCCCGAACGTGTCTGTAGCCGTGGCGAGGAACAGGACGTTGGTTCCCGGAACCGCGTTGGGCGGAATCACGAAGTCGAGGGTCTGCAGGGCCCCGTTCGGGAACGAGTTCGTGGCAACCACCGCACCTGAGGCTGTGACGGTGAGGTTCGTGATGCCGAGGTCGCTGGTCGCGGAGACCGACAGGGTCGCGTGGCTGCCGCTCCCCACCGGGGAGCCAGGCGCCGGGCTGACCTGGGTGAGCACCACGGCGGGCGGGGTGTTGGAGAGGGTGATGAAATGGGCAACGGTGCCCGTGAACCCATTCCCCGCCAGGTCCGTAAGCCCGGGCCCGAGCGTGAGGGTGTAACGGGTTCCCAACGCCAGGGGGGCGCCCGGAATGAACCGGATGGAACGGTTGCCGTTGGAGAAGGCGTAGGTTCCCGGGACCGCGACACCCTGGGGGTCCCGGAGCCCGAAGCTCCCCGGGGTGACGCTCGAGGGAGCGATCGCCTCCGAGAAAAGGGAGTCCACAGGGAGGTTGGGGTTGACCCGTGCCGCCCCGTCGGGGGGTGAGAGGGTGATGAGTGACGGGGGTTCGGTGTCGGGGAGGAAGTACGTCCGGAGGAGCGAGGCGGTGTTGCCGGCGGAGTCCGTTGCCGTCAGCCGGGCGGTGAACGTCCCCCCGCCTCTCGGGGCCGAGGCCATCGGGATCGTGAAGCTGCGGGTCTCGGGGGAGTTGGGGGCGAGCGTGACCACTCGCACGGTTTGCGTCGAAACAAGGGCCCCTTGGAGGACCAGGTCCCACTGGTAGTTCGTGCTGTTATCGGATCCGGTGACCGTGAGCACGAGGTCGTGGGCCGGATCGACCACCGCATTGTTCGTGGGGGTGAGGCGGGTGATGACCGGGGGCGTGGCATCGGCGATCTCGAGGGTGAGCACGGCATCCGAGGAGAGAAGCCCGAGCGAGTCGCTGGCTTGGGCCCGGAACTGGAGGGAGTCCGCGGGGGAGGCCGAGGCCGGGAGGGTGAGGTGCAGAAGGTTCGTCGCCCCCCCGGGCCAGTTGGTGCTGAGGGTGACCGCACCCAGCCCGATGAGGGTGAGGTTCGTGACCGCGAGGTCGTCCGAGGCGCTGACCTCGAGGGTGAGCGACTGGCCTGAGCCGATCGGTCCTGTCGGGGGGTCCCGGCGGACAACTCGTGCGACCGGGGGAAGGTTGGAGACCACTGAGAGGGTCAGTTCCGTCACCGGGCCGTCGTTGCCGTAACGGTCGGTGGCGATGGCCCTCAGGGTGGTCTGCCCCGAGGCCGGGAGGGTGGCCTGCACCGTGTAGCGGGGGCCGTTGGTGGAGAGACCGAGCGGGGCGAAGTCCTGCGTGAAACGGACGGAGGCACCCGGTTCGGGAGTCGCGAGCCGGGCCTCAAGCGGAAGGGTTGCGCCGGCGATGGGGGAGGGGTCCCCGGAGAGATGGAGCAGGGAGATCTCGGGGCCCAGGGTGTCGAGTGTGGCGAAGGACCAGGAGTAAGGCTGGCCGACCGCCAGGTTGCCGGCGAGATCCCTGATCCCATCCGCCGTCACGGTGTAGGTGGCGTTGGGCTCCAGGGCCGCGGCCGGGGTGAAGCCCAGCACCAGGCCGTTCAGGCCGGCGGCCGCGCTGCCGGCCACCGGACCGCGGGGGCCGTTCAGGGTGAGGAGGAAATTGGAGCCGCGGACCGGCTCGCTGAACGAGAGCCGCAGCACGGCACGCGGGTCGATCTGGGTGTCGCCCCGGGCGGGGTAGCTGGAGTTCAGGCGGGGCGGGTCCTGGTCGGCCGTTGTGAAATGGGAGATGAAGGGGGCGTCAAGGGCGCGGCCCACCAGGTCCCGGGGGCCGGTCGCCGCCACCCCCCCGAGTGCGTCGAGCAGGGTTCCGTTGACCACGATGACATCGTAGTTGA
>DMJJ01000322.1 GCA_003452185.1 Verrucomicrobiales bacterium
AGCATCGGCCCCTCGAGGGTCGCCATGCCGTAGGCGGTGACGGCCACCACCATGAACTTGAGCATCGGATCCTGCTTCACCCGGTCCCAGGCACCGCGGAGCGTGAGCAACCCGTTGAGCATCCCGCCCCAGGAGGGGGCGACGAGCATGACCGAGAAGACCATCCCGAGCGACTGCGCCCAGTCGGGGAGCGCGGTGAAGAGGAGATGATGCGGGCCGGCCCAGATGTAGAGGAAGATCAGGGCCCAGAAATGGATGATCGAGAGCCGGTAGCTGAAGACCGGCCGGTTCGACGCCTTGGGCAGGAAGTAATACATCAGCCCGAGGAACGGGGTGGTGAGGAAGAACGCCACGGCGTTGTGCCCATACCACCACTGGACCAGGGCGTCCTGAACGCCGGCGTAGATCGAGTAGCTCTTGAACAGGCTGGCCGGCATCTCAAGGGAGTTGGTGATGTGAAGCACGGCCACCGTGACCACCGTGGCGATGTAGAACCAGATCGCCACATACAGGTGACGCTCCCGGCGCTTGGCGATCGTCCCGAAGAGGTTGATCGCGAACACCACCCAGACAAGGGTGATGGCGATGTCGATGGGCCACTCCAGCTCGGCGTATTCCTTGCTCGTGGTGATCCCGAGGGGGAGGGTCACCGCCGCCGCCACGATGATGGCGTTCCAGCCCCAGAAGTTCAGCGCGCTGAGAAAATCGCTGAACATCCGCGCCTTGCACAGGCGCTGGAGCGAGTAGTAGATGCCCATAAACATGCCGTTCCCGACGAAGGCAAAGATCACGGCGTTGGTGTGCAAAGGCCTAAGCCGCCCGAACGAGACAAACTGGAGGTTTAGGTTGGCCTCGGGCCAGAAGAGCTGCACGGCCGCGAGGAGTCCGGCGCTCATCCCCACGATGCCCCAGATGACGGTGGCGATCGCAAAGGCGCGAACGATCCGGTTGTCGTATCGGAATGTTTCTACGTTCATCGTTGTTCTTCTTTGTATGGGTGGTTGGGGGAAATGGGTTCGACGGCTCCCACCGGCGGGGCGTCCTCGGTCAGGACGCGCATCGAGGGGGTGCAGGTGTCCTCGTACTGCCCGGAGCGGACGGCCCAGATGAAGCCGCCCAGGAACAGCAGGGCCATGACGATGCTCAACGGGATGAGCAGGAGGATCACGCTCACGAGGCCACCTCCTGACGGGTCCCGAGGGACGCATCCGCGGGCTCGACGGAGGCCCGGACACGGGGAGGGGCGCTCCATCCGAGCCGGCGCCCGTGCCAGGTCGCCAGGCCGCAGGCGAACAGCACCACGGAGGCCGAGCTGAGCGGCATCAGGATGGCGCAGGTGATGGGGGCCAGGAGCCCACGGGCGGCGATCGTGATGCCGACGATATTATACAGGGTGGAAACGAGGAAGCTCAGCCGGACGACCCGGATCGCGGTGCGGGAGTACTCCAGGAGGTCGGCCAGGCGGTCGACGCCACGGGCGTCGAGGATCACGTCGCTGGCCGGGGAGAAGGTCCCCGCGTTCTCCACCACCGCCACCCCGACGTCGCTCTGCTGGAGGGCCCCCGCGTCGTTCAGCCCATCCCCCACCATCATCACCGTGCGGCCCGAGGACTGGAGCCCCCGGATGTAAGTCAGCTTGTCCAGGGGCCCCTGGTTGAAGTGGAGCGGCACCCCGTCGCCAAACAGCTCCTCAAACCGGGCACGCTCACGGGGCTGGTCGCCGCTGAGGAGGGTCACGCTCCCGCGGGTCTTGAGCCGCGCCACCAGGGGGGTGATGCCGGGGCGGATTGGGCTCGTCATGCGGAAGCATCCCCGGTGAACCCCGTCAATGGCCACGTGGACCGAGCTGCCGAGCGCGGTCAGGACCTCCGGAACCGGGATCCCGGCCGACCGAAGCCACGCGGCCGACCCGAGCCGCGCGTCACACCCCTGGACGAGGCCCCGGATCCCGCAGCCGGGGACCTCCGCAAACCGGCTCACCGGCTCGGCGACCGCCTCCCCGGCAAGCCGGCTCAGCCGGACGGAGTGGGGATGGTTGCTCTGCCGCGCGAGGGATCCCACCAGTCGCTCTTCCGCGGGGCTCAACGGCTCGCCGTGGAACTCGGCCACGCCGCCGCCCCCCGCCATCGTAAGGGTACCGGTCTTGTCAAACACCACGGCGTCGACACAGGCCAGCGACTCCAGCAGGTGGACGTTCTTCAGGTAGCAGCCACCGCGCGCGAGCCACCGCTGCACCGTCCCCAGGGTGAAGGGGGCCGCGAGGGCCAGGGCGCAGGGACAGGCAACGATCAACACGGAGATGAAGGCCTTGACCGCCCGGGCCGGATCGAAAAAGGACCAGTAGGCCGCGGCGCCGAAGGCCACGGCCATGATGATCAGGGTGAAGCGCTTGCTGTAGCGATTGGTCTGGGTGTCGAGGGTGTCCCGCTTTTCCTTCTGGAACGCCTCCTGGTTCCAGAGCGAGGTGAGGTAGCTCTGCGAGACCGGCTTCACGGTCTCGACTTCCACCCCGGCCCCCAGCTGGCGTCCGCCCGCGTGAAGCAGTTCGCCCACGGACCTCGGAACAGGATCTGATTCCCCGGTCACGAAGCTGTAATCGATGAGCCCTTCGCCGGCCACCAACGTGGCGTCGGCCGGGATCAGGTCGCCATGGCGAAGAATCAGGCGGTCGCCCACCTCGAGCCGCGCGAGTGCGATCCGCTCCTCCCCAAGCCGGGTGCGGCGAAGGATCGAGAGGGGGAAAAACGACTTGTAGTCCCGGTCGAACGCCAGCCGGTCGTAGGTCACGGTCTGGAACAACCGGCCGCAGAGGAGGAAGAAGACCAGCCCCGCCAGAGAGTCGAAATAGCCCTCGCCGCGGTGGGTCAGCACCTCAAAGAGACTCTGGCCGAAGATCGCGAGCAGCCCCAGGGCGATCGGGACATCAATGGTAAGAAAGCGGCGCCGGTAGCTGAGGAGCGCGGTGCGCCAATACTCCGAGGCGCTGAAGAGCATGACCGGGATCGAGAGCCCGAGGCTGATCCAACCCATGAGGGCCCGAAGGGCCGGGCCGTTTGCCGTGTCGAGCCCCAGGTAGCTGGAGATGCTCAGGAGCATCGTGTTGCCGAAGGCGAACCCCGCAACGCCAATCTGGAGATAGAGCCGCCGGCGCACCCGGTCCTGCACCCGCTTCTCAAGGGCTGCCAGCTTGAGCTCCGGCTCATACCCGATCGAGGCCATCAAGGCCACCAGCTCGCCGAGGGTCAATTGGCGCGGATCGAAGGAAAGGGCCACCTCCTTGCGGGGAAAGTTCACCTGGCTGCGTCCGATCCCGGCCTTGAGGCGGAACAGGTTCTCCAACAACCAGACGCAGGCGACGCAATGGATGGCCGGGACCTGGAAAGTAACCCTTACGAGCTTCTCATCCGCAAAATCAACCAGCCGGGATCGCACACCCGGATCGTCCAGGTAACGAAACTGGTCGAGCCCGCGAGCCCCCTCCACACGGGTCCCAGCGGAGGCCGCCAGCTGGTAAAACTGCCCAAGCCCGCTTGACTGAATCAGCTCATACACCGTGGCACACCCCAGGCAGCAAAAGGCCCGATCCAACCGACGAGGCCCCCCCGCTGGAACCGCCGCCCCACAATGACAACACGAAGCCGCCGCCTGTTCAGCGGCGGCTACAGCCCGTAATTGCGTGTCGTCAGTCACTGCGTCCATGGTGCTTCGCCCAATGCTCCACGAACCATCGGAGAAGGGGGCCCGGGTGGCTTGCTCACGATTGCCCATTCCTTGTCCCTTTTTGGCGAACAAGAGAGCAAATCTCACCCAGTCGCAATCCTAATCCACCCAAGCCTGATGGGTGGTGAAGTAGGGGGAAACCCGGCGGCGAACCAGAGAGGGCACCCCCCCTCCCTGTAGCCACCGACGTCAGGAGGTGGGCCCGCCACAGGGCGGGCTTCCCCACTCCCCGGC
>DMJJ01000334.1 GCA_003452185.1 Verrucomicrobiales bacterium
AGGTGCCCGGTGAGGAGGTCGCACAATCAGGGCCGTCCTGCTCCGGAAGCTGAACAATCCGATGCCACCCCTGGGGGGCGGGTTGGATTTGAAAAGACCCCTGGAGAGGGCTTCGGATCGATCCGGCAATTGATCCTCCGACCCGGACGATCTCCACGCGACTTCCCGGGTCCCCGTCGATCGATCCGACCCAGAATTCATGTCCGGGGTTGGGCTCTGTGGCCCGTTCCTGGTGGGCCAGGAGCTGAACCCGCGGAGCCAGGTTCAGGGTGAGGGAGTCGAGGTCCTTCAGTCCCTCCGGCTCGGGGTAGGTCTGTCGTCGTCCGTACCAGGTTGCTTTCGCGTAGGGGTCCTTCGGAATCGCCACCCCGATGGGAGGATTCGCAGTGACCTGGGAGAAGAGGGGATGGGCGGGATCGGCAGAACTTCCTGTTGCCGCCAGCACCCCCACCCCGACCGTCAGGAGCAGGCGGCTTCCCAGACTGTTGGATACCCGGTGCTTCGGTCGGGGCGAGGGGGTGAGGGCAGGGGGGGGCGGCTGGCTGCCGGGGAGGCGGGAGTCGCCTCTCCCCCAGCAGCCCCGGGAGGCGTCCCTTGGAATCCCAAACTGGCCGAGGTGCCTAGGCATCGGGTGGCAAACACCACCTTACTCCATCCGGGGTGGGGCCGATATCGGATTTTTTGAAAAACGGGGCGCCCCTTACCCCCGGGCCACCTGACGCACCCGCTCGAGGATCACTTCCGCAATCCGAGGCTCGTTTCCGATGCTGGGCGTGTACCAAACCCGCTTGCCGTGGCGTTCCGTCGGGTTGCGCCAGGTCGGCTGGCCGGCGGCAAGCCTCTGGCGCACCACCGTCTCGGGCTCGCCCAGCATCATCGGGATATCCTCATAGGAGTGGAGCCCGTCGCTGATGAAAAACGGCACCATGACCACATTCCGGGTGGCCGCCAGCGCGTAGCACTCCTGGATCCGAGGGGCCTCCTCCATGAAGATGGCATGCACATCCGCGTACTCGCCGCGCGCGGCAATGAGGCTGACCTGGGCTTCGATCGCCTTGCGCGAGTTCTCGCTGTTCCCGGTCCCATGGCCTGCGATGAAGAGGGACGTTTCGGAGGGTTTGGGCGGGGTAGGGAAGGGATGCCGGGCGACGATCTCACGGGCGCGGGAGACCAGCACTTCGGTCATGCTCTCGTGGGTTCCCACGGGCCCGCAGTAATGGATCCTCCGTCCGCCCAGATCCTGGACCCGGGCAAACGAGGTCTCTCCCGGGGCGCAGAGCCCGAGCTCCCGGGGAATGACCTCCTCGGTGAAATACCCCTCGCTGATGAACAGCGGAACGACGAACACCCGGGGGGAAAAGATTCCTCGCAGCACCCCGGAGACCCCGGGCTCGAGCTTCCAAAAGCATTCTCGCACCTGGGCGAAGATCCCCCGCTTGCGGAGCTCGTCGGCGTGTTGGTAGGTCGGTGCGCTTGACTCGGCATTGAGCGTTGAACCGTGCCCCACGAGTAGCAGGGCGGCGTCGGCAAAGGAGTCCATGTGGGTGCTCTCAGTCACAGGTGGAAGGGGAGGACGTGGAAATCAGGAGTTGTCGCCGTCGAGGAGTCGTCCGATGCCTCCGAGCACCGACCCTTCCTCGCGGGCGGATCCGCCCGCCTTGGGCGAGGCGGCAAAAATCCGGTCGGCCATGCGGCTGAACGGCAGCGACTGCAACCAGATGCGGCCCGGACCCCGGAGGGTCGCGAAAAAGAGGCCTTCGCCTCCGAACAAGGCCGACTTGATCCCGCCGACGTACTCGATGTCGAAGTCGACCGATGGCTGAAATGCCACCACGCAGCCCGTGTCGACCCGCAGCAGCTCGCCCGGGGCGAGCGTCCGCTCGACCACGGTGCCGCCGGCGTGGATGAACACCCATCCATCCCCCTGCAGGCGCTCCAGGATGAACCCCTCACCGCCAAAAAGCCCGGCGCCGAGCCGCTTCTGGAACGCGATGCCGAGGCTCACCCCCTTGGCGCCGCAGAGGAATGCATATTTTTGAGCCCGCAGTTCCCCTCCCACCGTGGCGAGGTGGATCGGGAGCAGCTTCCCCGGGTACGGGGCTGCGAAGGCGACCCGCCGGCGCTCCGCCCCGGCGTTCGTGAACACGGTGGTAAAGACCGACTCTCCGGTCAGTAGCCGCTTGCCTGCATTCACCAGCGAACCAAGGATCCCACCCCCCTGGCCCGAGCCGTCACCAAAGACCGTTTGCATCCGGATCCCGTCCTCCATGTACATCATGGCCCCTGCCTCGGCGACGGCCGACTCCTGGGGGTCGAGCTCGATCTCGACAAACTGCATGTCGTCGCCGAACACCTTGTAGTCAATCTCGTGCATCTCGCTCATGGGAGTTCCGTTGAATGTTGGACAAAGATGTCGCTCCCGGGTCCATCGCGCAAGGGCGGGGGAGGGTGTTTTCCGGCCGCCCCGGGATGGGACACTACCCCTTGCGCTGGAAGAGATCCCGGATCACTTCCTCGATCGGCACCTCCTGGATGTCGATGTCGTTGATCGGGAGCTCTTCCAACAGGGCCTTGCAAACCGGGATGACCCGGTCCCGCTTGACCCGGAGCTGGAGGGTGCCCCCGGATTGGGAGATCACCTCGCCATGAAGTTCCAGCCGCTCGTTGGGAAAAGGGGCGGTTTCGGGGCACTGGATGGTTACCAGCTTGGAGTCGGCGAACCGGTCGACGACCTCGGAGAGCGGGCCGTCAAAAAAGACCGTCCCATGGTCGATGATGATCACCCGCTGGCAGAGCTCCTGGATGTCGGCCATGTAATGGCTGGTCAGGAGAATCGTGGTGCGATGCTGCCGGTTGTGGCGCCGGAGGAACTCGCGGACTACTTTCTGCGACACCACGTCGAGGCCGATGGTGGGCTCGTCCAGAAAGAGGACCTTTGGCTCGTGAAGCAGGGAGGCGATCAGCTCCATCTTCATCCGCTCCCCGAGGGAGAGCTCGCGAACCATCACGTCGAGCTTATCCCTCACGGAGAGGAGCTCTGTCAGCTCGTCGACCGTCTTCCTGTAGCGCTCCTGCGGGAGGCCATAGATCCGGCCGTTGAGCTCAAGCGACTCACGGGCGGGGAGATCCCACCAGAGCTGGTTCTTCTGCCCCAGAAGGAGGGCAAACTGGCGCCGATACCCATCGGCCCGTTCCCAGGGACGGAACCCAAGGACCGAGGCCTCCCCGGAGGTCGGGTGAAGGAGCCCCGCAAGCATCTTCAGGGTCGTGGTTTTGCCGGCCCCGTTGGGGCCAAGAAATCCGACAAACTCCCCCTCCTCGATCCGAAAGCTCGCCCCGTTGACCGCGATGGTCTGCTCGTACTCCCGCCGGAACAACCCACGGGCCGCCCCCCAGAATCCGGGAGCCTTCTTGTAGGTCCGGAACGACTTCGTGAGCTGGCTGACCTCGATGGCGGGCACGCGGGTGGAGGCCCCCGGGCGGGGCGGTGTTACGCCCGCTCCTCGGCCCGGGATGCCGCGCCGAGCGACGCCGCCGGGGAGGCGGCATTGCGGTGGCTGCCACTCGAACCCCCACCCCCGGCCGTCCGGGAATTGGAGCGGAGGAGCTGGTTCTCAATGTACCCCACCGCCTGGCGCACGTTGGGCTCCACGGACATCCGGTCCTTCACCTGACGGACCGCGTGCAGCACCGTCCCGTGGTCGCGTCCGCCGAATGCCTCCCCGATCGTGTTCAGGGAGCTGTCGGTGAGCTGGCGCGAGAGATACATCGCGACCTGCCGGGGAAACGCGATGTTCCCGGGGCGACGCTTGCCGGTGAGGTCCGAGACGCGGACATCGTAGTGGTCGGCGACAATCTTCTGGATGACATCGATGCTGATCGAGGAGCGGTTCTCCTCGTGGAGAATGTCACGGAGCAGGTCCTCCACGACGCTCAAGGTGACCGGCTTGCGGGTCAGCGAGCAGTAGGAGGAAACGCGAATGAAGGCCCCCTCGAGGCGGCGGATGTTGGATCGCACTCGGTCGGCGATGAACTGGAGCACGTCGGCCGGCACATCCATCCCGAGCATCAGCGCCTTCTTGCGGAGGATCGCCACACGGGTTTCGACATCCGGCGGCTGCATGTCCGTCACCAGGCCCCACTCGAACCGGGAGACAAGCCGGTGTTCCAGCCCCTGGATCTCGTTGGCCGGCCGGTCGCAGGTCAGCACGATCTGATGGTGTTCCTCGTGCAGCGCGTTGAACGTGTGGAAGAACTCCTCCTGGATCCGCTCCTTGCCCGCGAGGAACTGGATGTCGTCGATCAGGAGCACCTCGCTCTGCCGGTACCGGCGCCGGAACTTGACCAGCTGCCCGTTTTGAATCGCGTCGATGAACTCGTTTGTGAATCGCTCCGCGGAGACGTAGGTGACCCGGGCATTCCGTTTGCGGCTCACCACGTGCAGGCCGATGGCGTGGAGCAGGTGGGTTTTGCCGAGGCCGGTGCCCCCGTAGAGGAACAGCGGGTTGTAGGTCTTTCCCGGCGCCTGGGCCACGGCCATCGCGGCGGCATGGGCGAAGGTGTTGTTGTCCCCGACAACGAAATTCTCGAAGGTGTTCCGGGGATTGAAGCTGTTTTCGGCCGCCGCCGGGAGTTCCTTCACCCGGGGGGCAGGGGCAGGAGCCTCGACCTTCCCCGGGGCAGCCCCCGGCACGGTTGCGGCCGCAGGCGTCCCTCGAAGCTCGGAGTTCGCCGAGGTGAACTCGATCGTGAGCTGCCGACCCGAGGCCTGCACCAAGGCATCCCGCAGGAGGCCGGCGTAGTTGTCCTTCAGCCAGACCTCACAAAAGTCGTTCGGCACCTCCAGCCGGATCATGTCCCCCTCCAGTCCGGTCGCCCGCACCGGGGCAAACCAGAGATTGAAGATGTCCTGATTCAGCAACGCACGCAGCGTTTGAAGCGCAGATCCCCATACCCGCTCAGCGGTATTTTCCATGTTCCCCGAGTCCAGATCCTTCAGTCGAATTCCTTAACCTTATTCACTGACTTGAACTCCAAGCCAGGCCGCGCAGGGGAAGCGCCGAAAACCACTCTCCAGATTCAGCCGACAACACCCGGTTTCCCCTGCTGCACCGTGTGCTGTCTGAGCTTTATCCAAACTTCAAAATTCTGTCTTGCAGAGACTTGCGTCAGGGTCGGGACAACTTTGCCCGGCCAAAGCAATCCGGTGTTCAACCAGCTGGACGAGTGACGCGATGCGGTTGTAGAGGATGCCATGCGGAGTGACTAGGACAATGTTTTGGGAGTTCTTCACGAGTTATTCACAACCCAGAAAATGCCCGAAAACCCGCAGAAAACAGGGCACCTGAAATGGGTTGAGAGGAGGGAAGTTTTTCTCTCGACAGGCGCGTGCGAGTTTGCGGGTTTGTGACAACCAGAAGAATTTGGCGTGGCAGGGCGGGGTTTCGTCCCGTCTGGATGCGGCGACGGAGGGGGTTGGCTGGTTTTCCTGAAGGCGATTCATTGCGATCCCGCGATGTTTTGGCTGGTCAAACGCCCGCGTCGGTGGCAAAGGCTCCTCCCTTGTTGACGGCCCCGACGCCGTGGATCACCCGATGAACGAGCAGATTGTCATTCTTGATTTTGGATCGCAGTACACACAGGTCATAGCCCGCCGCATCCGCGAGTGCAGCGTGTACTCGGTCATCCTCCCCCACAACACGCCTGCCGCCGAGATTGCGGCCCTCCGCCCGAGCGGGATCATCCTCTCCGGCGGGCCCTCGAGCGTCTATTCTCCCAAGGCGCCGCTCCCCGACCCCCAGGTCTTCAAGCTCGGGGTCCCCATCCTCGGAATCTGCTACGGGGTGCAGCTCCTTGCCCAGTTCCTCGGGGGCAGGGTGGAGAAGGGGCTCAAGCGGGAGTACGGCAAGGGGACGCTGACGGTCTCCGATCCAAGCTGCGCGCTCTTTCGCAAGCTCCCGGCCGCGATCCAGGTCTGGAATTCCCACGGCGACAAGCTCACCAAGGTCCCGAAGGGATTTGTTGCCGTCGCCACGACGGAGAACTCCGACTACGCCGCGATCGAGAACCACAAGCTCCGGATGTTCGGCCTTCAGTTCCATCCCGAGGTGGCGCACACCCCGCGCGGCCGCGAGATCATCTCGAACTTTGTCCACGGGATCTGCGGCTGCGGCAAGGAATGGACGATGCGCAACTACGTCGACCAGGCCGTCGAGCAGATCCGCTCCCAGGTGGGGAAGGATCGCGTGATTCTCGGCCTGAGCGGTGGCGTCGACTCGAGCGTCGCGGCGGCCCTGCTTCACAAGGCCATCGGGGACCAGCTGACCTGCATCTTCGTCAACAACGGGCTGCTTCGAGCGAAGGAGGCCGAGGTGGTCCAGGAGGTCTTCGGGCGCAATTTCCGGATCCGCCTCCAGTACGAGAACGCCTCAGCCCTCTTTCTCCGTCGGCTCAAAGGGGTCACGGATCCCGAGCGGAAGCGGAAGATCATTGGCCGGACGTTCATCGAGGTGTTCCAATCCGCCACGCGACGCGCCGGCAAGGCGCGCTTCCTGGCCCAGGGGACCCTCTATCCGGATGTGATCGAGTCAGTGCCGATCGCCGGGAACCCCGCCGCGCTCATCAAGAGCCACCATAACGTTGGGGGGCTTCCCAAGAACATGAAGTTCCAGCTGGTGGAGCCGCTGCGATGCCTGTTCAAGGATGAGGTGCGCCAGCTCGGGGTGGAGCTCGGGCTGCCGAAAGAGATCGTTCATCGCCAGCCGTTCCCCGGACCGGGGCTGGCCGTTCGAGTCCTGGGAGAGGTGACCCCCGCAAGGTGTGCCATCCTGCGCGAGGCCGACTCGATCGTTGTCGAGGAGATGAAAAAGGCCGGCTGGTATTACAAGATCTGGCAGAGCTTCGCCGTGCTTCTCCCCGTCCGCAGCGTCGGGGTCATGGGGGATGAGCGGACCTACGATTACACCGTCGCGGTGCGCGCCGTGGAGTCCCAGGATGGGATGACGGCCGACTGGGTCCGGCTCCCCGGAGAGATCCTGGAGACGTTGAGCAGCCGGATCATCAACGAGGTGAAGGGGGTCAACCGGGTGGTGTTCGACATCACCAGCAAGCCCCC
>DMJJ01000561.1:0-194 GCA_003452185.1 Verrucomicrobiales bacterium
GGGGCATCCTTGAGGAAGGCGCGGGCGAGGCCCAGCCGCTGTTTCTCGCCGACGCTCAGCCGGGCGGCGCCGTCGCCAATCACCGTGCCATAGCCCTGTGGCAGGCGGCCGATGAACCCGTCGGCATGGGCCGCACGGGCTGCGGCCATGATCTCCTCCTGCGAGGCCTCCGGCCGCCCAAACGCGATGTTCTC
>DMJJ01000561.1:465-6638 GCA_003452185.1 Verrucomicrobiales bacterium
GCGATGTTCTCCGCCACCGTGCCGGGCCACAGCAGGGGCTCCTGGAACACGATGCTGATCTGCCGCCGGAGTTCCGGGCGGGAGAACCCGCGGACATTGATCCCCCCGATTTCCACCCCACCCTCCTGGGGTTCCTGAAACCGTGGGACCAGGCTGAGGAGGGTCGACTTTCCCGCGCCGCTCCGGCCCACAATCGCGACCACCTCGCCGACCGGCACCTCGAAGTCCACCCGACGAAGCACCGGCTCCCCGGGTCGGTAGGCGAACGTCACCTCACGAAACCGAATCCCGGCCGAAGCCCCCCCGGCGGTGAGGATCGGAAAGGGTGCAGGGTTGTTCGGCTCGGTCTCCAACTCGCACGGTTCGTCCAGGATCTCAAACACCCGGGCGGCACTTGCCCCGGCGGTGGCGAGGGTGGCCCCCATGTGGGAAAGCTGGTTCAGCGGCTCATAGAGCTGGGCGAGGTAGGCGAGAAACACCAGCAAGCCCCCGACCGACAAGGCCCCGGAGGCAACGCGTCCCCCCCCGATCCAGAGCGTGGCGGCGGCACCCGCTGCAAACACCCCGGCGACGGCGGCCCCGTACAGCAACTCGACGCCATGCTGCGAAAGCCGCGCCCGCCGCGCCTCCTCGGCCAGGCGGGAGAAAACCCCCTCCTCACGCCCCTCCCGGGTGTACCCCTGCAGCAGCGGGAGAGCCTGAATCGACTGCTGGACACGGGCGGAGAGGGCGCTGTCCGCCCTCTGTGCATCGCCCCCCCGGGAGGACATCCAGGGACCGATCCAGCGGATGACCCCAAGGAGCGCCGGTGCGGTCAACAGGGCCACGCCCGTGAGCCCGGGGCTGAGCCGGACCATGATGACCACCATGAGGGCCAGGGTCAGGCCACCGGTCGCGAGCGTGACCACCCCCTGCTGAAAAAGCGTTTGCACGGCGCAGGCATCCCACGTGGCCCGATACACCAGGTCGCCGGGCGGCATCCGTTGGTGGAACCCCCAGGAGAGCCGCTGCAGGCGGGCAAAGAGCTCGCACCGCACGCGGGCCAACCCCCGGAGGCTCATGCCGATGCTGACGTAGTTGAGCCAGGCGGAGAGCCCGGCGTGCAGGAGGTGCAACCCGAGCGTCAGGCAGGCCATGAGGGCGATCACCGAGGGCGTGGATGCCCCCTGCAGCCAGGCCGTGCCGAGGCCCGGGGTCGGCTCCCGGGTGATGAGGAAGTTGACCAGCCACGCCAGGGGCCAGGGACGCAGAAGCCCCGCAGCGATCCCCGCCATCATGAGTCCGACGACCAGGGCAAGCCGGGGGCCCTCGGCACGATAGAATCGGAGAGCGCGCAGGAGGTTCGCCATGAGCGGCCCGACCCTATCCTGCCCCGACGCCACTGACAACGGGCAAGCCCGTCCATTGGGGGGATCAATCCTCCGGCCGCTCGCCGTGCGGGGCCATCTTGACCAGCCGGGGATCGAACCGGCCGAGCACCTCCACCAGGTCCTGCTGGGCCGCCATCACCTGGTGGATGTCCTTGTAGACCATCGGGACCTCATCCAGGCCGGCAGAGAGCAGACGCACACCGCGATCCTTGAGCAGGCGGTTCACCTTCTCCCACTCGAACGTCTCCATCGCCCGCGTCCGGCTCATCACCCGGCCCGCGCCGTGCGAGGCCGATCGCAGGGAGGCCGACTCCCCCCTGCCCCGGACCAGAAAGCCAGGCGTGGCCATCGACCCGGGGATGATCCCCAGGACCCCCTCCCCCGCCGGGGTGGCCCCCTTGCGGTGAACCACGAGATCCCGCTCGATACCCCCGATCCGATGCCGCTCCTTCCAGGCAAAGTTATGATGGTTCTCCACGTCGAGGAGAACCTCCAACCCCAGGCGGCGGGCGATGTGCTGGTGGATCAGCTCATGGTTGGCGGCGGCATAACGGCCCATGAGCTCCATGGCCGCCCAGTACTCCACCCCCTCGGGGGAATCGAGCCCGAGCCAGGCCAGGTGGCGGTGCTCCCGGGGAAGCTCGGGATGGAGCTCCATGGCCCGACGGCTGTAGAAGTCGCACACCGCCGCCCCCGTTCCGCGGCTCCCGCTGTGGCTCAGGAGCGCGACGTACTCCCCCGGCTCCAGGGATCCGATCCGCCCCCCGGCGGAAAAGACCCCGAACTCCACGAAATGGTTTCCGCTCCCGCTCGTCCCGAGTTGCGCCCAGGCGCGATCCCGGTGTTGCCGGGTCACGGGGCTCACGGTCCAGTCCCCCTCCATGACCGCGTGGTCGCGTCGGTCCTGAAACGAAGCCCCGATCCCGAAGCGGGTCTCCGACTCGATCGCATGGGTGAGGCCCTCCCGCTTCCGGTCGAGGTCCCGCACCGGGAGGTCCAGGACCGTCAGCTTCATCCGGCAGGCGATGTCCACCCCCACGGCATACGGGATGACGGCGTTGTCGGTGGCGAGCACCCCGCCGATCGGAAGCCCGTAGCCGACGTGGGCATCCGGCATGAGCGCCCCGGCGACGGAGATCGGGAGCTGGCAGGCCCGCCCCATCTGGTTCATCGCCTCGGGGTCGAGCCCCTCCCCCCATTGCCGCCACGGGGCCACGGCGGCCCGAATGGGGCGCCCGACACGGAGGAGGGTCTTGGCGAATTCACCCCGAAGGGGGTCGTTCACGTACGTCTCGGGATTTTTCACCACGTCGGCCAGATCGGCCGCGAGGAGCGATCGATCCAGCCCCTTGAGGATGTACCGGGAAATAAAGTCCATCCCCCGCCGGGTCGCCTCGCCCGGGGGGACCCCGAGTCGTATCAGGTCCTGGGTGTTCATCTGGGGTGCATCCGGCGCCGAACCTCCTCGAACCCGGCTTCCGGGGACAAGGAATTTCTTCGCCTTCCGGGCCGTCCTCGCCATACTCCGTCCCAATGTTCGCCACGGTCTTCCTCAATGCGCCAAGCTGGCTTCTGCCCGCGGCGCTTTTGGTCGTGGCCGCCCTTGGGTTGCTTGTTCTGGGGTACCGCCGGATCCCGCTCTCGCCCGGCCTTCGATGGGGGTGTGTGACCCTGAAGCTCCTGGGGGTCCTGGCCTTGGGGCTCTGCCTTCTCGATCCCCTTTGGATCACCCAGCGCGCCCGACCCGGGGCCAACTTTTTCGTGGTGCTGGCGGACAACAGCCTCAGCCTCCGGATCAAGGATGCCGGGGCGGCGGCCACCCGGGGGGAGGCCCAATCGAAGCTCCTGACCGGCCCCGGCGCCGCCTGGCAGGAGAAGCTCGCCGAGGACTTCCAGCTCCGTCGCTACCTCTTTGACGCCCGCCTCCAGCGGGTGGACGACTTCGCGGAGGCGACCTTCGACGGCAAGGCAACGGCCTTCGCCACGACGGCCCGCCAGCTCCGGGAGCGGTTCCAGGGGCAGCCCCTTGCGGGCATCCTGCTCTTCACCGACGGAAACTTCACCGACCTTCCCCCCACGGGGCTCGACACCAACGGGCTTCCGCCGGTGTACCCCGTCGTCATGGGGGAGGAGATGCCGGCCCGGGACGTGGCCCTCACGGGGGTGACCGCGAGCCAGACCGCGTTCGAGGATGCCCCCGTCAACGCCCAGGCGGAGGTCACCGCCTACGGTTACGACGGGGAGAAGATTGTCGCTCGGCTCACCGACCTCTCGGGTAAGACCCTCGCGGAGCAGACCGAGACCGCCCGTGGGGCCGAGGCCCGGATCGCATTCCGGTTTCAGTTCAAGCCGGAGACCGCCGGCCTCGGGTATTACCGGGTCCGGGTCTCGGCACGCGATGAGGCGGGGCAATTCGAGAACCCGGCCTCATCGCGCGAGGCGACCCTGGCGAACAACACCCGGGTTTTCGTGGTCGACCGCGGACAGGAGCCGTTCCGGGTGCTTTACCTCTCCGGGCGCCCCAACTGGGAGTATAAGTTCCTCCACCGCGCCATCGAGGAGGATGCCCAGGTCCAGCTGGTCGGCCTGATCCGGGTGGCGCGCCGGGAACCGAAGTTCGAATTCAAGGGGCGACAGGGGGAAAGCAGCAACCCGCTGTTCCGCGGATTCGGGAACCAGAGCAAGGAGGAGATCGAGCGATACGACCAGCCGGTGCTCATCCGGCTCAACACCCGCGACCAGGAGGAGCTCCAGGGCGGGTTCCCCAAGCTGGCGAAGGATCTCTTCGGGTATCACGCCCTGATCATCGACGACCTGGAGGCGGAGTTTTTCACCCCCGACCAGATGCGCCTTGTGCAGCAGTTTGTCACCGCCCGTGGGGGAGGGTTGATGATGCTCGGGGGGGCGGAGACCTTCCAGCAGGGGAAATACCACAACACCCTGATCGGCGACCTGCTCCCCGTGTATCTCGATTCCGTCCCGGCCGGCCCCCCCGCCACCAACAACATCAAGCTGAGCCTCACCCGGGAGGGGTTCCTGCAGCCGTGGGCGCGGCTTCGCAACCAGGAGACCGACGAACGCTCACGGCTCGACGGGATGCCCGGATTCCAGGTGCTGAACCGGGTGCGCGACTTCAAGCCCGGGGCCATCGTCGTCGCCACGGCCCAGGACGACAAGGGGACCTCGTACCCGGCGATCGCCACCCAGCGTTTCGGCAACGGGCGATCCGCCGCCGTGCTCCTGGGGGACATCTGGCGCTGGGGGATGAAGGACCCCGACCTCCGCAAGGACATGGACAAGTCGTGGCGGCAGCTGGTCCGGTGGCTCGTCTCGGACGTGCCCCAGCGCATCGCGCTCGACCCGGAGCCCGTCCCCGGGGATCCCAACCAGGCAGTGACCCTCCGGGTCAAGGCACGCGACAAGGAGTTCAAGCCGGTCGACAACGCCACGGTCTCGATCCTGGTCAAGCCGGTTGGCCGCCCCGGCACCAACACGACCGAGGTCCGGCTGGGGGCCGAGCCCTCCGCAACGGACCCCGGGGTGTATGAGGCGGTGTACGTCCCCCGGGAAGCCGGCGCCTACGAGGCCCGGGCCTCCGTTGTCACGGGGGCGGGGGTCGAGGAGGGAAAGACTGCGGCAGGCTGGGCGTCGAACCTCGGCAATGACGAGTTCCAGTCGCTGAAGCCCAACCGGAGTCTCCTGGAGCATCTTGCCAAGGCCACCGGGGGAGAGGTGATCTCGCAGTCCGGGCTCGCCCGGTTTGCCAAGGAGCTCCCGAGCCGCAAGGTTCCGCTCATGGAGACGGCGAGCGATCCGCTGTGGCACCGGTCCATGGTGTTCCTGTTCGCCCTCGCCTGCTTTGTCCTGGAGTGGGGGCTGAGACGATGGAAAGGGCTCGCGTGAACCGGAGACCGACGATTGTTTCCTCCGTGCTCCTGGCCGCCGCGCTGCTCGGGCTGGGTGGGGGCCGAGGGTGGGGGGCCGAGGGGACGTCGGATCCCTCCCCCGGCACTTCCGCAGGGGAGAAGCCGGCCGTGATCGTGGTGCTGGGGGCTCCTGGGGAGGAGGCCTTTGGCGAAAAGTTCAGGACCTGGGGAGAGCGATGGCTTGCGGCCGCCCGCACGGGAGGGGCGACGGCGATCCCGATCGGGTTCGACCCCGCCACTGCGACGAACTCTGCCTCCCAGCTGCGTGCGGCCCTTGAGGCCCAACCCCGCGACGGCGCCGGCGACCTCTGGCTCGTGTTGATCGGCCATGGCACCTTCGACGGCCGCGATGCCCGTTTTAACCTGGTCGGAAGCGACATCACCGCGGGGGAGCTCTCGCTCATGGTGAAGCCGTTCGAGCGCCGGCTTGCGGTGGTGGACTGCAGCTCCGCCAGCGGACCGTTTCTCAACGCGCTCTCGCGGACGAACCGGATCGTGGTGGTTGCCACGAAGAGCGGAAGCGAACAGAACTTCACCCGCTACGGCGACTTTCTCAGCGCGGCCCTCACCGACCCCGAGGCCGACCTCGACAAGGATGGCCAGGTCTCGTTGCTGGAGGCCCATCTCACGGCCTCCAAGCGGACGATCGACTTCTATCACCTGGAGGGTCGGCTCGCGACGGAGCATGCCCTGATCGACGACAACGGCGACGGCCTGGGGACGCCGGGGGATTGGTTCCGCGGGGTCCGGGCCGTCAAGAAGGCCAAGGATGGGGCGGAGCCGGACGGGTTGCGGGCGCACCAGGTCTGCCTGATCCCGAACGAGGCCGAGCGAAACCTCCCCGCCGCGATCCGCCACAGACGGGATGAGATTGAGC
>DMJJ01000552.1:0-14597 GCA_003452185.1 Verrucomicrobiales bacterium
GCGACCGAGGTGACGAGGTCGTGGGCGTGAGCCTGTCCCTTGAGCGCAGGTCATCGACGGCGACCTGGGGACCATCATCGCAGGGCAGGGTAGGAGTGGGCCCCCCGATCAGAACGGGCGAGGCTTCCCACGCCGGGCGCCGACGGTGTTCCCGTTACCGCGGCGTCTGGATCCGATAGAACTCGACCCGGCCCGGCGTCGGCAGGTTCGTGACCCATGCGGTCCAGTTGGTCGGCTGCGACGCGAAACTCCACCGGCTTGTCCAGCCACCCACCCCCATACCCTCGCGACCCAGAATCGCGTAGGTGTGGTTGGACATGGCGTTGAACGAGAAGGCGGCGGCAACCCCGGCGTCGGTGGCGACGGACAGCACCGAGGTGAAGTGAAGGAAACTCGCCGGATCGTGTGGATCCGTCCCCGCCAGGTATTCGTCCCGATTGATCACCCCATCGCCATCGGGATCAAGGAGGGCATCCGCCGGATTCGTCGGATCGAGCCCATGGGTGCTCTCCCATGCGTCTGCCATCCCATCCTTGTCGGCATCGGCCAGCACCGTGACCACGGCCCCGCGGCTGGTGGCTGTGCCCGCGAAGTTGATCGCCAGCATCGAGTAGGTGCCGGAGTGGGTCACCTGGGCGTTCGTAATCAGGAGCACCGCGTTGGTCTGCGGGGCAAGCACGGCCCCATTCCGACGCCACTTAAAGGAGAGCGGCTCGGTTCCTTCTCCTCCCCCTGTCAGCCGGAGCGTCTGGCCGACAAGGAGGGTGATGTCGTCGGGCTGAACCGTGATCACCGGCAGCGTGAACACCGTGAACGGGGCGGCGTCGCTGACCATCGGCCCAACCCCATCCGATACCACAACATCGTACAGCCCGCTGTCCCCGGGTTGCGCCGACGTAATCGTCAGGGTGGAGGCCTGCGCCCCGGCAAGGGGAATCCCGTTCTTCCGCCACTGGTAGCTCAGGGGCCCCGTGCCGGCGGCTGTGACCGAGAAGGTGACGTTGCTCCCCACTCGCACCCACCGCCCAAGGGGGGGCTGGAGGATGAACGGGGGAAGCAGGACGTTCACCGTGGCGTTGGAGCTCATTGCCGAACCGAAGCGGTTGAAGGCCGTCACCCGATACCTCCCGAACTGCTGAGGAGAGATTCCCGTGAACTGGAGCGAGGCGTTCGTGGCGCCCGCTATGGCCTGCCCGTTGTAAGTCCATTGGAACCGGATCGGGCCCGGTCCGGTTGCGGCGGACTGGAGAGCGCCGCTTTGGAACGCGACAACCGACAGGTCCGCTGGCTCCTGTGTGAGGTGAGGCGCAACCCCGGGCCCGTACGGGACTCCGGGCGACGGGACCGCGGCGACCCAGCTGGCAGGGTCGTCCCCAAAGGCGTCGATGGGCGTCCGGTGAAGCGAGGTTCCGTCCCCATCCCCCCCGGGCCATGGAGCCGAGTCCCCATACCCCACCTCGTCGGTGGTCCAGGAGAGGGGGACGGTCCCCGCGGTCTCGACCGGGCGCTGGAGGCGGATCCGGTCCCCCGAGTTGGCCAGGCCCCCGAGCCAGGGCCCCACCACCTTCGCCGAGGGATCAATCCCGTACGCGGCGCGGAACGCGGCGAGCATGGCCGGAGAGGCGATCGGATCAAACCCCACCACCAACACACTCCCCCCCGGCGGCAGGACCAGATCGGGGGGGAACGAAAACCGAACCCCGCCGGCCAGCTCCCAGGCCGGGTTCAGCGCTCCGGGCACCGACAGCGATTCGGGCTGGGTGCCGATGTTTTGCAGCTCGATGAACTCGAAGTCTCCCTCGCTCCCAGGGGCTGCCATCGGATGGTATGCGATCTCGGAGATGACCACCGGACCGACCTTCGGCCCGGCGTTCCGGGCCCCAAGGGTCGGCTCCGTCTGGGGAACAAAATGCTCCCGAGAGAGGGAGTCAACGTGCCGCCCAAAGGTCATCCCGGCCGGGAGCGCCCCGAAACGGAACCCATGGTGATAGCCGGTCAGGTTCCCGGCGGCATCCCCTGAAAAGAGCCAGACCTCGTCGCCGTCCGAGCCGAGCTGGAACCCCGTGGTCCCGGCCCCGAACGCCTTGCTGGTGAAAAGCAGATATCCTCCGGCAGCCACGATGGATCCGGCGGGAATCCGAAACTTCTTCGGCGTCTTGAGGTCATCCGAGAGATACCAACCGTCGAGGATCGCCGGCAGCGGCGTCGGGTTGTGCAGCTCGATGACATCCGGCCCGCCCGCCACCAGGGAGGCCGTGAGCGCCTCCGTCACCTGCACTGGGGGGATCGAAGGTGCCGGAGGCTCGGGATCCCCCGGCGTGCCGAGGAACCGTGACCCGACGCGCCACGACTCCCGGCTCCCGGGGTCGGCTGCCAGGTCCGGCTCGTTGCCCAGGACCAGCGAGAAGCCGAGCCCGTCGGTGATCGGCTCCCATTGGTTGCTGTAGGAGAAGTCGGCGATGACCTCCCCGAGGGCATCCTCCAGGCGGATGCCATCCCGGCCGTTGTTGAGCGATCCGAGGTATTCCCCGGCAACGGCCGGGGCGCTCCCATACCGGGAGCGGAACGCGGCGAGGTTGCGGGCCACCACGACCCGCGCTCCCGGGGCGAGGGTCGGGATCGCGGAGGAGGTAAAGTCGAACAGAAGCCCGCGGACGAACCGGACCCCCGTCAACGGGAGGGTCGTGGAGGGCGAGGCGTTGCGGAGCTCCAGGTATTCATACTCCTCAACCGGGTAGGCATCGCCGGGAAGCACCGGTGGATGATACATCAGCTCGGTCACCTGCAGATACTGTTGCGTGAGGCTCGGGTGGGGATCGTAGGTGAGTGTGTCGATTTCGCGGCCAAACGTGTTCAGGAGGCGGACCGTCCCCCCGCGGGCATTCATGTGGCCCTGGTAGTTGCCCTGGACGAACAGCCCCTGCCCCCGGGTTGGGGCGGAGGCCCGGGCCCGGAAGACCGGCACCTTGGGGCTGAGGTACAGGACCCCGTTGGTCGGGAGGACCGTGCCCGCGCGGAGGGTCATCGAGATGTCCCCCGTGATCCGCCATCCCGAGAGGTCGACCGGGTAGTCGTTCGTGTTCACCAGTTGGACGTACTCCTCGTCCTGGTTCCCCGTGGGTGGAGTGACCAGCCGTTCCCCGAAATGGATCGGGGGGGCGTAAGGCTGAAAGCCCGGGTTGGCGGCACCGATGCCGGGAAGGTTCAAGCTTCGGAGATAGCCGACGCGTGGGGTGAGATACTCGTTCTTGATGCGGTCAAGAGCCTGCGGGAGGGTGTAGAAGTTCCCTGAAAAATACCCGTCGGCCTTCCACTTCGCCTGGTCGAGCTTCACATCGGGACCGATGGCGGCGGCCAGCGCATCGATCCGGCCCTGGAAATAGCCGGCCGCCAGGTATTGATCGACCAGCGAGCGGATGCGGCAGAGGAGCATCTGCCGTGTTCGGGGGGTGTTGACGATCGTTTCAAGGAAGACGTTGTACTTGCCGGTGGAGAGGAGATAGGGCCGGGCTCCGATGAACGGGTGACTCGTGCCCTCCTCGGCGTACACCATGTTGTCGGTGTTGAGAGCATCGGGGCCGAAAGTCAGGTCGAGGTCCCACGGGAGCATGACCCACTCCCCCGTCCCCTCGGTGTCGCGGTAGAGGAAATGGTTCTTGTCGCTGGCGTCGATGTTCTGGGTGACGGCCGTGGTCGCCATGTATTCGAGCTGGCCCGGGATGTCTATGTTGTCGAAGACGAAGTTCTCGAGCGCGGTCCCTTTCTGCTGGATCGCCTTGAGGAGGGCGAGGAGGTCGCTCTTGTCCTCGGTAAGCCGGGTCTTCTTCTCGAACGACGGGTCGGTTCCGACATCGTAGAACGCCCCCGGTCCCGCCTTGTAGAGGGCGCCATGGTCATCGAGCCCGTGACGACGGAGGAAGGCCTTGTCCGGCTGCTCGGTCCAGAGGGCGACACTGTAGAACTTCCCATTCTGCTCGATCCGGGTGTGGAAGGTCTCGGGCGACGGCATGCCGGAGTCGAGCTGGAGCCCCGAGGTGAGGACCGCCCGGACGTACGACTTGTCGGTGTAGGTGGTGTTGAGGTCGAACTCGGTCACCCGCCCGACCCCGGGATGGATGAGGAACTCATGATCCGGGGTGAGCTCCACCTTGTAGCTGTGCTTGGGCCAGCTGCGCGAGGTGCCGCCACGAATCCGGACGTACACGTTGTCGTAGAACTCCCCGCTGTAAAGGATCGACGCCTGGGTTCCGGGATCGGCCTCGGCGCCCGAGGGAGTCTTGATGAACCACTGAAGCACGGGGATCGAGCTGGTGACGGCGGGATTGAACACGGCGGTGCCGAAGTACTCGGCTGAGTTCAGGCGGTCGGGAAAGAGTGGAAGCCGGTTTGTGCGCGAGAGGGTGTCGACCGCCAGGATGGCGTAGCGGATCATCTGGCCCGGGCTGGAGGCCGCCGCCGGGATCGAGGCCCCAAAAATCCCGTCCCCCGCCGCCCCGTCACCATGGGCGCCGTCGTCCAGCATCGGGATGACCACCTCGTTCGTGTACATCACGCGGTACTTCAGGAACACCCCACCGATGGGTGAAAACGTCGGAACGACGCGGGCGGTGACGAGCAGGTCATCGTCGTCGCGGGGGAGGGCGGGGATGTGCTCCGGCTGGCTGATGATCGGCCCAAGGGCGCGGACGCCAAACCGGTTGGCCGCGCCGGGGGTTGGCTGGGTGAAGTACGCGATCTGGTTGGTGGTCGAGGTTGTGGAGGCCCCTTCCAGCAGCGGTTCGACCAGCAGATCGTTGTCGTCCGGCGAGACATTCACCACCTGGATCGCGAGCCAGTTGGTCCCGGCCACGAAAAGGTTCGAGTAGTCGGCAAGGCTCATCAGCTCGGGATCCCGGGCCTCGGCGGGCGGTCGGGCCTCCAGGGCAAGCGATGTGGCGCCCAGAGGGTCCGGCACGTTCCGCTGGACGATCGGCTCGCCGTTAAGCCAGAGGGAGACACCGTCGTCGTACCGGAGGGATATCCGCTGGTTGACCAGGGTGGCGGGGTCATCGACGAGGAACGGGAACCGCAGATACAGGGAGCCCGGGCGCCCGGCAAGGTCGGCACGAAGGTCGGTCCGGATCGGGATTCCGAAAGCGAGCCCGGCCTCGTGAATCGCAGTCACCTCGGCGTCGCTCAGGGAGCGGTTCCAGAGGGCCACTTCATCAATCCGGCCATTCCAGATCCCCGGGGCGCCAGTGTCGGCCGCGGCACCCGCATCGTTCAGCCGCCCGCCGATGCCGAGATACGGGATGGGAGGATTCGTGAACCCGCCGCCATAAGGGGAGCTCGCCACGAGGAGTCCGTCCCGGAAAAGGCGCAGCGTCGTGCCATCGGCTGTAAAGGCGACGTGATGCCACTGGCCGGTGGTGAGGGGGACCCCCTCCCGGACGTTGAACTGGCCCGCCGAGGTGTTGATGGAAAGGTCGAGGTCGCCCGCGGTGTCGCGCAGGCCGAAGTGGAACTGTCCCCCGGTGGAGGACCAGTTCTTGGCGATGGTGGCCCAGGTGGTGCGGACATCCGCAAGCACCCAGGCCGAGGCCGAGAGCCCGGACGTGGGGGTCGCCTTGGGGTAATCGGGAACCCGCGCAACGCTCCGGTAGGTGGTGCCGCGAAACCGTAGGGCTCCCCCATCGACCCCGTTGGTCCAGGGGTTGAAGCTCACGGGCATGCCGAGGATGGCGGCGTCGGCCGAGTGGCCCGAGGCATCCGCGAACGGGAAGCCGGCTGTCTCGTTGAACTTCCAGTAGCCGGCGATGCCGTCGAGGAGCCCGGCCAGGGGGACCCGGTCGAGGGCGGCAATGGCATAGCCGACGGCAGAGGTGGCGGTGCGCCATCCCGAGTCGTCAAACCCGGGCAGGGTCCAGCCGAGGCCCAGGGAGTCGTCGGTCGCAACCCAGAGCCGGCCTGGGGCATTCGTGGAGAGCAGGGTCAGGGGACGAAGCCCGGGGTCCAGCCCGCACGAGACGTCGTCCACCTGGGGGGGGAAGGTCGGGGCGTAGTCGAACGCGATGGTCTTCCCATCCGGCTGGATCAGGCCGAGGTATTCGCCGGTGGTGCTGAGCTTGAAATTGGTGTGGAGCGGGGCACCGGCCCGATGCCGGTCCTTTCCGGAGGCGAACACCAGCAGGTAGCCGTCCGGGGGAAGGTTCGTGCCCGGGAGGCGCCACTGGGTGAGGAGGGCGGCGTTGTCGGTCAGAAACCAGTTGTCGAGGTTCACCAGGGAGGCCCCGGTGTTGTGGAGCTCGATCCAGTCGGAGTACTCCCCGTCCTCGTCGGCGAGGGTGTGGGTGTTCGAGGCCATGAACTCCGAGATGACCACTTGGGCGGAGGCGTCCTGCAGCGGGAGGAGTGCGGCGAGAGTGAGGGCCAGAAGGCACAGCGTACGCATCATAAGGTGGCGGCTACAGGTTTGGGGACCGGATTGCGGGAACGTTACCGGCCGCCCCGGGGAGTTCCAATCCCAAAATCGGCGAGCCCAGGCGCCACCCGCTGTGGCAACCGATGCGTGGAGGCGGTTCTGGGAGGGCGGGCTACTCCGCCACCACAGCCGCGGAAACCATCTCCAACACGCGCCGGAGCCCGTCATCCCCACCTAGGCTTCCCTCGTGGAACGGGCCCCGGGGAATGGGGGTCCACCCCTCGCGTGACCCGTCGTACGTCCAGCTCTGCGGCAACCCCGTGAGCTCGGGCGCATACTGCCCGTCGCTTCCTCCAAGCTTGTAGATCACGAGGTCGAGCGACGGCACGACAAAGATTCCAAACCCGCCGGCCCCCGACTTGTAATAGGCATCGCGAGGTGCCCCGGCAACATGGCCATCGGAGTTGTTCTCGAACTGGAGGGAGAACGGGGTGTGGGGGTTGAACGGGGAGGGCTTGCCGCAGAGCGCCACATAGTCGGCGGGGACGAGCTGCTTCCCGGCCCATCGACCGCCGTGCAGGAGGCAGTATCCGAAGCGGAGGGCGTCGGTGGCGTGCACCGCGATGCTGCCGGCGCCGTTCGCATGCGGCATCACATAATCCCCCCGGTGGAGACAGTAACCCCATGCCCCCCAGCCCATCGGCTTCGCGAGGTGTTCCTGGATGTAGTCCTTGAGGTCCATGCCGGAGAGCCTGCGGAGCACCATCGACGCGATGTGGGGCGCCGGGGAGGAGTAGGAGTATCCGGCGCCGGCGTTGGTCCAGAGCGGGGTGCGAAGGGAGGATTGGTCCAGGTTGCGAATGTCCTGCCCCGGGACCGGCTGGAGAGGGACGACCTTGCCGTTCACGACCCCCGGGCTGGTTCCCTCGCCGTGGTAGCCCGCGCTCATGCATAGGAGCTGGCCGAGGGTGATGTCCGCCTTTCGGGGGTCGTCGAGCGGGAAGGCCTCGGGCAGGTAACGTTCGGTGAAGACCTTCTGGTTGAGTCCGTCGGGAATCTGCTCCTTTTTCTCCGCCAGGAGGATCCCGCAGGCGATGCTCGTGTAGGCCTTTCCCGTGGAGGCCATGTCAGGGTTTGCGTTCCGGTGGGCCCGCCCGAAGTACTTTTCGTAGACGAGGTATCCGTGGCGGACGACGAGGAGTCCGCCGTTCTTGGTGGATCGTTCCGTCAGCGTGTAGGCCTGGTCGAGGCGGTGGAGGTCCATCCCGGCGCGCTTCCGGATCTCGGGCCCGAGGGTCAGTGTGCGCCATCCCCCCTCGGAATCCGGCGGGGGAAAATAATCTGCGCCCCGGGAGTGGAGCGCCAGGGGGAGCGAGCTGAGGAACGCGAGGAGCGGGAGGAGGCGACCGAGCCGCGGCAGCATGGAAATCATGGCATCCTCTACCCGCCCCCCACCCACCGGGTCAACCGCAAAGGGGGGTGGGAACGCGAAGGGGACTTTTTTAAACCGCTAAGGTAGCGAAGGAACGCCATGCATTCCCTGTTCTTGGGAGGGGGCCCTTAAACCGCCAAGGGAACGCGGGAACGCCAAGGTTCCGGAGAAAGGCCAACGTTGAGTGATCCGTTCATGGGATCGGCGAGGGGCACCAAGGGTTATGTAGCCCTCCGCATGGGCCTTTCCCTCTCCGCTTCCTCTTCCGAAAAAGAGGGGAATTCCTTCGCGTTCCTTCGCTACCTTAGCGGTTTTAAAAAAGTCCCCTTCGCGTTCCGTCTCCCCGCCGTGGCGGTTATCAGGGCCAGGGGGGGGAGGGACCAGAGGAGGGTGGGCTCGGGAATGGGCAGGATGCCGAAGCTCTTCAGCCCGCTCAGCAGCGTGACCGGGGCATGGACCCCGCCGGTGTCGTCGATCCCTCCCAGGGTCAGGCTGAACGGGGTCGATTCTCCCACCTCCGCCCCGGCGTTGAGCGCCGACGCCCAGCTGTTGAAGCGGCCCCCGCCGTTGTCCCAAAGCCGCAGTTTCAGCCACACCGTCTCGCCCCCCTGGGTGCCCGCGATGTCAAAGTTCGCGTTTCCCTTGAAGATGCCCGGGCCGGCCCAGTCGCGAATCTGACTCCCCGCAGCAGGGGCAAGCGAGTTGACGTCGGTCCCAAACCAGAGCTCCACCGTGTAGGTGGTCGCTGTTCCCTTGGGGACCGGGGTAGTGAAGGGTGGGTAGAGAGGCGACTGGGGGTCGGGGATGTAGAGGGGGACCTTGACCGTCCCCGACTGGTTGACGTAGGCGACGCGGCCCACGGTTGCCTGGCCCCAGCACGGGGTCGTCGCAAGGAGGCTCAGAAAAAGCAAGGGGGTGAGCAGGGTGGATTTTTTCATGGCCGAATCTCCAGAGTCTTGTCGCGACGACGTCGCGGGGTATTAGGTCACCGCGGACGCTCAGGCGAGTTCCTGCAGAACTACCAAACTCTCCCCCAAAAACAAGCCCCAGGGAAACGCGGTAAGGGGCGAATCGAACCGCTAAGGTAGAGAGGGAACGCGAAGGGACTGTTTGGCTCCTGGGGATGGGGGCGGGGACTTTCAACCGCCAAGGGGCCGAAGTAACGCGAAGGTTGGGGTTCCTCCTGCGAACGGAGGCGAGGAGCCAGGGACGAGCTTGCAGTTGCGTGCCCCAGGCCCTTGACGGCCCACGGATGGGTGAGTAGAAATCAGAAGCTATCGACCCATAGGCTGGTCTCCGAAGAGGGAACCAGCGCTGGGTTCAAACAAGCGAGGACGCGGATTGCCGCATACCAGACCAGCCTTCACCCCACCTACCCGCATGAACAACTTGTCTCACCTGATCACCACTGCTGCCGGCCTGAGCTTGGCAATCTTCATTCCCGTGGGAGCGCCGGCCTCCCCGGTCACCCTGTTCTCTGACTCCTTTGAGTCTGGCTCGCTCAGCCGTTGGACCGGGATCACCAGCGATGCGCATCATGGTGTGATTGTTCAGGACCCGCTCAATGCTGGGAACCGGGTCCTTTCCTTCACTGCACTCACCACGGGTGGTGACATCTGGTCGAAGCCGATTGTGATCTTCGGGCAGCCCAACCCACAAGGGTGGAGGTTAAGCTTCGATTTCCTCGGGCTCGCACAAGGGGGGGTGCAGCCGCCCGAGTTCGGCGGGATGGTAGGCGTGATGTATCCGCCCGGTACGGGCGCCTGGGTTGCGGGGACCTACCCACCTGCTGTGAACGGCGTGGGATCCCCTCAGGTGCAATTGATCCCCGACGGCGCCTGGCACCACTACGATATGGATATCACCCCCGTGATCCTTCCCGACACCGCCAACACGTTCCGTTTGACCCTCGAGGACTGGAGCGACAGGGGGGGGGTGCGGGGGATGTCTATTTCGACAATATCCAGGTCACGGCTCCTCCCTTGAATTCTCAGACGCCGCCTTACCTGCCCGACGGACTGGTCGCCTACTACCCGTTCAATGGAGACACGAAGGATGAGAGTGGTTTTGGCAGGAATGGAATCACCCACGGCCCCGTGCTGGCCGCCGATCGGTTTGGGCGGCTGGACGCTGCGTTCAGCTTTAACGGACAAGCCGACTATATCGATGCCTCCAGCACGATTAACGATGTGCTCAACACCTTCACTGTGAGCATCTGGTTTCAGGCGCTGTCACCCCAGCCGGCCTATCCGTACGCCAGTTGGCTTCTGTACCCTTCCCACGGAGCGACTACATGGGGTGATGGGAGTGTGGGGGTCGGGATCTCAGCCGGGACCGACAAGGTCCAAGTCTGGGAGCACACCGCTGATTACATGCCTGTGGTGATTGATTTCAAGACCTCGCTCAACGGATGGAATCTTGTGACGGTTGTCTACACCGACCGGGTGCCAAAGCTCTATTTAAACGGTGTCCTGGTAGGCGAAGGGGCCCAGAGCACCCGCAATCCTGTTCGCCCCTCCAACGGACAAACATACAACGCCTTCCGCGAGCAGGGTGGCTTTGGTGGGGGTGGTCAGGATCTGAATCCCGTGGGGTTCTTTCATGGTGGGATCGACGATATCAGGATCTACAGCCGAGCGCTCTCGGACCTGGAGGTTCGGGCATTGTATGACTTTGAAAAGGCCCCACCCATTCCGTCGGTCCAATCCCTTGCCGTTGCTCCCAATTCTGTGGTGGGGGGGGGGGAGTTGGTGGGGACGGTTACTCTCTCCAGCCCGGCCCTGCCAGGCGGATTGACAGTCGGGCTCTCCTCTTCGGGGTTCTATGGGTCGCTCCCGGCCAGCATTGTCGTCCCGGAGGGACAGACCTCCGCCCAGTTCCCCATCACCACCAGTTCGGTGGTCCTCCAGGAAGGCTTTGTCTCCGCCACCACCCCGTCCGGCACGCAGTCAGCTCCGATTACGATCGCCATCCCGCCTGCGTCAGGCCCTGCCGGGCCCGCCGGTCCCCAGGGACCCCCCGGTGCAGCGGGTGTACAGGGCCCGTCAGGGCCGATCGGACCACAAGGCCTTCCAGGAACATCCGGGTTGCCTGCCGGGACCGTTCTGCACGTGGTGGCAGGTTCGGCTGCGCCGGCCGGGTTCACCAAGATCGGGAGCTCTGCCGAGACCATCACCACCGTGATGGGGAAGCTCCAGGTCCTCAAGCTCGACGTCTACCGCAAGAACTGACCGTGGCCGTGTTGGGATGAAATACCGGGAGCGCGGAGGTTGCCGAAGCAGTAGCGGGGAATTCTTCCCAAAACCGCCCAGGTAAGAGTGCAACCCAAGAGTTGTTCGATCAGTTTCTTGGGACTCGATGGGGGCATCAACGGTTGCCTGGCACTCCGCAAGCGCCTTGCTTTCTCCGCCTCCTCCTCCGGAAAAAAGGGAATTCCTTCGCGTTCCTTCGCTACCTTAGCGGTTTAAAAAAGTCCCCTTCGCGTTCCGTCTCCATGCCTTGGCGGTTATGAGGGCCAGGAGGGGGAGGGACCAGAGAGTGGGCTCGGGGACGTTGACGTAATGGAGCCCGAAGGTCTTCAGTTCGCTCAGCATCGTGACGGGCTGGTATAGCTTGGCGGCGTCATCCACCCCGCCCAGGGTGAGGCTGAACGCCGCCGACTCCCCGAGCCGGATCGGAACGCCGGCATGCTCCGCCGCCGCCCAGCTGGTGATCGTGCCTCCCAGGTTTTCCCAAACCCGCAGCTCGAGCCAGACCTTCTCCCCACCCTTGGTGCCGACGATGTCAAAGTTGGCATTCCCCTTGAACACGCCCGGACCCGCCCAGTCGCGAATCTGGCTCCCGGACGCGGGGGCGAGAGAGTTCACGTCGGTGCCATACCAAAGCTCCACCGTGTAAGGACCCGCAGTCCCTTTTGGAATGGGGATCGAGCTGGCTGGATGACCGGGCGACGCCGCGACAATGGTGTAGATCGGGACCTTGTCGAGCCCCGACTGGTTGACGTAGGCGACGCGGCCGGGGGTGGCCTGGCCCCAGGCGGTCGTGCCAATGAGGGGAAGCAGGGTGAAGAGAGACAGGACGGATCTCATGTTACGCATAGTTCAGGACTCCTTGGAATGGATGGAACGACATCTCACGTTGTTGGGCACGTCTTCGGTGGGGTGAAGAGCTCACCTCTCCTTGGGCAATAATGCGGATGCTACATAGGTAGCCTCCCGACGCAAGCTCGGATTCTGGCCGAAAGGAAACGCAAACAATGCAAGAGAGGGTTGCGATTGTTCCTGGAGGGACCGGAACGGGGGAGTTTCAGCCGTGCCCCGATCCCGAAGCCCCGATCTGATCGACCTTCACATTGCTTCGACTCCTTCGCGGTTGAAGCAACATCCCCTCCGCAGGTCCCCGTCCACAGCCCCTCAAAGAGAAACTGAACCTTGGCGTTCCTTGGCTACCTTGGCGGTTTAAAGAGTTCCCCTCGCGGTCTTTCCGCCCCTCCCTCGCGGTTCAAGCGAGGAGGGCTTTGACGAGTTGGCCGTGGATGTCGGTGAGGCGGAAGTCGCGACCGGCGTAATGATACGTCAGCTTCTCGTGATCAAACCCGAGGCAGTGCAAAATCGTCGCCTGGAGGTCATGGACATGGACGGGATTCTCGGCGACGTGGAATCCAAGGTCGTCGGTCGCCCCGTACGTCAGCCCGGAGCGAATCCCGCCCCCTGCCATCCACATGGTGTAAGCCTGCGGGTGATGATCCCGTCCCTGGCTCCGTCCGAGCGCTGGATTCGACTCGACCATCGGGGTTCGGCCGAACTCCCCGCCCCAGATCACGAGGGTGTCGTCCAGCAACCCCCGCTGCTTGAGGTCCTTCACCAGCGCGGCGCTCGCCTGGTCGGTGGTGGCGGTGTTGCTTTTCACATTCCCTGCGACGTCGCTGTGGGCATCCCATCCCTCATGGTAGATGTTCACGAACCGCACCCCGCGCTCGATCATCCGCCGCGCCAGCAGGCAGGCCCGCGCGAAGGAGGGTTTCTCGGGGTCGCACCCGTAGAGGTCGAGCGTCGCCTTCCCCTCGCTCTTGAGATCCATGAGCTCGGGAGCGGAGGTTTGGAGCCGGAACGCCATCTCGTAGGCCGCGATGCGGGTCGAGATCTCGGGATCCCCCTGGCTCTGGAGCCGGCGACGGTTCAAGCCCCCGACCAGGTCGAGGGTCTCGCGCTGCAGCGCGGGATCGATGCCGGCCGGGCTCTCGACGTCGAGGATCGGGGGACCCTGGTTCCGGAAGCGGACGCCGGTGTAAACGGTCGGGAGAAACCCGCTCGACCAGAGGGCCGATCCGCCGCTCAGCCCGCTCCCGGTGCTCATGACCACGAACGCCGGGAGGTTCTGCGTCTCAGACCCCAGCCCATAAAGCACCCAGGATCCGAGGCTCGGCCGCCCCGGCTGGGAAAACCCGCTGTTGAAAAAGAGCTGGGCCGGGGCGTGGTTAAACTGGTCGGTCCGGACCGATCGGATCAGGCAGATGTCGTCGGCCACCTTCGCCAGGTGGGGGAGCATCTCGGAGAGCTCGGCCCCGGACTGCCCATGCCGGGCAAACTTGAACCGCGGCCCGAGCACCGCCGCGTCCGGCCGGATGAACGCGTAGCGCTGTCCCCCGATGACGGACGGCGGCAGGGGCCTGCCCTCCAGCTTCGCAAGCTCCGGCTTGTAGTCAAAGAGCTCCAGCTGGCTCGGGGCCCCGGCCATGAACAGATGGATCACCCGCTTGGCGCGGCCCGGGAAATGGGGCTTCCGCGGGGCGAGGGGATCGCCCCCTCCCGACTGCGCCGCCACGATGCGGGGGGCCGCGCCGAGCCTTGCGCCGAAGGCATCGGTCAGAAGCCCCGCGAGGGCGATCTTCCCGAGGCCCACCCCGCACTCCCGGAAGAAATGCCGACGGGTGGTCGAGAGAACCTGGTTCCGGATCTGCTGTTCAAGAAGGTTCATGGTGCTGGGAATGGATCAGCTCTTGGTGATCGACTCGTCAAGGTTGAGAAGCGCCCGCACGAGGGTGGTCCAGGCAGCCCGCTCCGGGGCGGGGGCCCCTCCCTCGCCGGCGACCTGTGCGGCGGCGGCGGCATCGGCTCCGAATCGGGACATCTGGCGCTCCAGGAACTGTTCCAGCGCCGCGGTCTCCGCGGGATCGGGGGACCGGGTTAGGCATCGGCGGAAGGCCGCACGGATCCGCTCCGCCGCGGTCCCTTTCCCCTCCGCCAGGGAACGGCCCATCGCCTGGGCCACCTCCACCAGGAGCGGGTCGTTCAGCAGGGTGAGGGCCTGGAGCGGGGTGTTCGAGGAGTCGCGCCGCGCCAGGCACGATTCCCCCGTCGGGGCATCGAAGGTGTTGAACAGGGCGAACGGGGCCGTCCGCTTGATGAAGGTGTAGACGCTCCGGCGGTGCCGGTCCTCCCCCGTGCTCACGGGCCAGCGGGGGCTTCCGTACGCGACCTCCGTCACCCCGGAGGGCTGCGGTGGATAGACGCTCGGCCCCCCCATCTTGAGGGAAAGGAGCCCTGCGCTCCGGAGCATCGCATCCCGCACCACCTCGGCCTCAAGGCGGACCCGGGGCCCGCGGGCCATGAGCCGGTTCTCGGGGTCGCGGGCAAGCAGGGCCGGGGAGACCGTTGAGGCCTGGCGGTAGGTCGCGCTCAACACAATCATCCGGTGGAGCCGCTTGGTCGACCATCCCTGGCGCATGAACTCGACGGCCAGCCAGTCGAGGAGCTCGGGATGGCT
>DMJJ01000552.1:14871-15093 GCA_003452185.1 Verrucomicrobiales bacterium
TGGCTGGGAGATTCCCCCTGGAACCCGAAGTCCTCCATCGTGCGGACAATCCCGTTCCCGAAGAAGGCCTGCCATTGGCGATTCACCGTCACGCGGGCGGTGAGGGGATTGTTGGTGGAGACCAGCCACCGGGCGAACCCAAGCCGGTTGCGTGGGGCATCGGGTGGAAGCGGGCCCGCGATGCTGACAACCCCGGGTTCCACCCGGTCGGTGGGCTGGAGG
>DMJJ01000569.1 GCA_003452185.1 Verrucomicrobiales bacterium
ACCTCACACGGGATCCTGAAGCAGCATCAGGGATGGATCGAGGTCTCCAGCCCGGGTGGAAGCGGCACCGGTTTCCATCTCCACCTGCCCATCCCCACCTACCCGGACGACCCGCCCGCCTCAGGGTCCGCCGGGCCTCTCCACCCTGCCCTGCACCGGGTGCTCCTGGTGGAGGATGACCTCGGGGTTCGCCTGAGCCTGAAGGGGATGTTGGAGAACGCGGGCTACGGGGTGATCGAAGCGTCCAACCCGCTGGAGGCCCTCGCGGTCTGGCGATCGCACCAGGAGACCATCACCATTCTTCTAAGCGACCTGGTGATGCCCACCGGCATCACAGGACAGGAGCTGGCCCGGCACCTCCAGCAAACGAAGCCGGGCCTTCGGGTCGTGTTCACCAGCGGCTACTGCATCGACAGCGTCGCCAAGGGGATGGCCCTAGAGCCGGGCGTCAATTTCCTGCAGAAGCCGTTTGATGCCCGCGCTTTCACCGCGGCCCTTGCGCGGCAGCAATCGACGGCTCCACTCTGAAGGCCGCCGCAGCCCCGGCCGCAGCCCCTGCGAGTGTTCAAAGGCGCGGGGCCGGCGGCTTGACCGGCATCTGAAACGGGAGCACTCCCTTCGCCTTGACCTTGCGACGGTAGACCTTGTCGCCACAGGTGACCACCAGCTGGTCGAAGTCATGGCCGGCGAATGCGAGATTGGCGAGCCAGGCGTTTTGAGGCTTCGGGATGATCCCGATCACCCGGCCCGCCTGGTCGCAAATCTGGATGCCGGCCGAGGAGGCCACGTAGAGCCGTCCCTGGGTGTCGACCTTCAGCCCGTCAGCCCCGCTGTCCGTTCGGCCGTCGACGATGTGCAGGTCGTGGAACGGTTCCTTCTGGGCCAGGGTGCCGTCCGCCTGAACCTGAAAGGACCAGACGAACTGGCCAAAGGTGTCCGCCACCATCAGGAGGCTCTGGTCCGGGCTGAAGCAGAGGCCGTTCGGACGCGTGATCCCGGTGTCGACGATCTGCTTCTGGGTTTCACCCCCATCGACCCCGGGCTTGATGAGCCAGAGCCGCTTTTCGGAGGGCTCCGTCACGTAGATCCACCCGTGCCGGTTGAGGGTCAGGTCGTTTGAGTCGATCCCCTCCGCGATCACGGTCTCCTTTCCAGCGGAGTCCCAGGCATAGATCTTTTTCGTCGTTCCGGAGCAGCCGTACAGGCGTCCATCCGGACCGAAGACCAATCCGCTCGCCTTGCCGCAGTCCGCCACAAAAACCCCCACTCTCCCATCGGCCCCCACCTTGTGAATGCGGCTGTTTGGGATGTCGACAAAGTAGAGCTCGCCGGCCGCGTTGACCGCCGGCCCCTCCGTAAACTTGTATCCCTCCCCCAACAGCTGCCACTCCTCCCCCGGGATCAACACTTCCATGACGGGCTGACGGGAGTTCGTGGGACGCTTGATGGGCTGGGGATGGTCGCGCCAGAGCCATCGGAGAACCTCGGGCAGGATCGGCCCGCCGTGCCGGCCGCTATGACCCCCATCCCCCCAGGCATGGTTCACGTCGTACCCTGCGAACTCGAGCGCCGAGAGCATGTCCTGGTTGGCGATCCACCAGTTGCCCCCGTAGATGTTCTGGTCGTTGCTGCCGTCCTGGAGAAAGACCCGGATCGGCTTTGGCTCCGTTTTCCGGATGAGCACCGGATACTGGTTCCCACCGCGGAGGCCGACAAACGTTCCGATGGTGCTGTAGACACGGCGGAAGGCGTCGGGCCGTTCCCACGCGACGGTCCACGCTGCGATGGCCCCCGAGCTCGAACCGCAGATCGCGCGATCGTTCGGGTCAGGGCTCAGGTTGTACTGCCGCCCGACCTCGGGGAGGATCTCCTCCAGCAGAAACCGGGCATACCGGTCCCCCAGGGCATCGTACTCAAAGCTGCGATTGTACCGCGGGAGGGCGTTCGTATCCGAGGAGGGAAGGACCCCCGGGTTGATGAAGATGCCGATCGTGACCGGCATCGCCTTCTGGTGAATCAGGTTGTCGAACACCACCGGCACGCGCCATTGCCCGTTGGTGCCGATGTAGCCTCCCCCGTCCTGGAACACCATCACGCAGGCAGGTTTCTCCTGTCGGTATTGGGCCGGAACATAGACCCAGTAATCCCGGACCGTTCCGGGAAACACCTTGCTCGTCCAGCTGAACTGGGTGACCTGCCCCCGGGGCACCCCGGGCTGGATCTGGGAATCGGCGCCGAACGGGTGTTCGGTCTCTGCGCGAAGCGTGACAGCGAGCAACAGGAGGGCCGCGGCAAGGCGGATCGAGGAGGGTGCGCTCATAGTGATGAGGCGCGAACCTATAGTCGGGCCGCACGCCTGACGAGGCTTTTTCCCGCCAGGAGCGATGCCCGGGGATGGCTAGTCGGAGACTCGCCCCACCCACCGAGGTCCACCGCCGCAGGCGACCGGCAGGGTGAATCTCCCGACGGGCCGGGGCGGCGCAGGAACCGGGTCAGGCGATCATCTCGCTCGCCTCGCGCTCCTCGATCCGGACACGGAGCTTCTGGAGGGCCCGTTCCTGGATCTGGCGGATCCGCTCCCGGGTAAGCCCCAACCGCCCGCCGATTTCCTCGAGAGTCCGCTCGTCATCCCCGCCGAGCCCGAACCGCAGCTCCAGGATCTGCTTCTCCCGGTCGTTCAGGGTGTCGAGCACCTCGTGGACGAGATCCGTGTCGGCGTTGGCCCGCGCCTCCTCAAACGGGGAGCTGGCGGTGGGATCCGCAACCACGTCAGCAAGACGGTTCGAATCCTCATCCCCCCCCAGTGGGGCGTCCAGGGAGCTGGGGGTCACCAAGGCCTGACGATAATGGCGGACCCAGCCAGCCTCGAGCCCGAGCTCCGAGGCCACCTCGGAGTCGCTCGGCATCCGGCCATAGAGCTCCATCAACCGCGCCTCAACGGCCCGGATCTGCACCCGCTTCTCAACAACGTGCGAGGGAAGCCGGACGGTCTTCGACTGGTTCGCCAGGGCCCGGCGGATGTTCTGCTTGATCCACCAGGCAGCATAGGTCGAAAGCTTGGCTCCCTTGGCCGGGTCGAACCGCTCCACCCCCTTGATGAGGCCCATGTTCCCCTCGCTGATGAGGTCGAGGAGCGGAACACCAAATCCCTCGTACTCACGGGCGATCTTCACCACCAACCGGAGGTTCGCCTTGATCATGTGCTCCCGCGCCTCGTCGTCCCCAGCCTGCACCTTGAGGGCAAGGGCCAGTTCCTCCTCGGGGGTGAGCAACGGGGTCTGCCCGATCTCCCGGAGATAAAGCTCGAAGGCATCCCGCCCGGGCGTCGCAGGACGCTCCCACGCCTCGGTGGCTGCGGGAACGGCCACCACGGGCCCCAAGGCCGGGGGGATCGTCGCCGCGGGCTCTACGGGGGAGATCCCCACAGGGGCCGGGGAGGGAAGTTGGGCGATGGCGCTCCGACGAGCCGGTCTCCGACGCACCCCCGGACGGGGAGCGACGAGGGACCGGGACAACCGCGGCTTCACGTTCCGGCTGGGGATTCGGAGGGTCGCTTTCATAACGATCAAGTGTTAAGCCGCTTGCCTGTTTGAAGCCTCGGATGGTCAGTTGGCTCTCGCTTTCCGGCCTATCCCGCCCATTCCGGTGCGGCTGTTATCCCTCTAACAAGTCTGATGCCATCCATGGAGACGCTACTTCCACCCACTCTGAGCCTCCGAAAGGAGGGTTGGTAACACGCCTGCCGAAACCTTCCCCGGAGCTGTACCACAATGTTTTGACCCCTCAGGGCATCAATCCGCACCCCGTTTCTTGGGAAATCCCCCCCCTCTGTAGCAAGCTTGCCGCATCGGGTCGGCAAAATCGACCGTGTGCCACGATTTGCTCCTTTGGGCTGCAACACTGGGCCAACCGTGTCGCTGTGTCACACCCGTGGCGCGCGGGCGGGAACGGGGGACTGGGGGCCGGGGAGGGCGAGAGGGAACGGGATCGCCCCGCGGGGGTGGGTTACGCCGGCCGGAGGCGGGCCAGGAGGGCTTCAGGGTCGTAGACACAGCCTCCCCAGGTTCCCCCACCCACCTGCTGAAGCGCCGCCCAAAGCCGGGTGTCGTCCGGAAGCTGAGGATGCTCGGCGAGGGCGGCGTTCGGCGGACGGAGGGCAAGGACTCGCGCCCCTTCCTCGGGGGAGAACCGGCGCTCCCCCTCCCCGACGAGGTCGAGGGTTCCGGTGAGCGTGTTGCGATCCACCGTGATTTGGATCCAGTCCCCGGATCGCACCTTGCCGATCGGCCCCCCGGCGAGGGCCTCCGGACCGACGTGGCCGATGCAGGCCCCGGTCGAGACCCCGGAGAACCGGGCGTCGGTCACCAGGGCGACCTCCCGTCCGAACGGGAGGTGTTTCAGCGCCGAGGTGAGTTGGTAGGTCTCCTCCATCCCGGTGCCGATCGGCCCGCACCCCGCCAGGACGAGAACGTCCCCGGCCACCACCCCGCCCTGCTTGATCGCCTGGATCGCTTCTCTCTCCGACAAAAAGAGCTTCGCGGGGCCGGTCTTGCGGTACACGCCATCCGAGTCGACCACCCGAGGGTCGATCGCTGTGCTTTTGATCACGCTTCCCTCCGGGGCGAGGTTCCCCCGCGGAAACGTGACCGTGCTGGTGAGCCCGCGGGCACGGGCACGCGCCGGGGGCAGGATGACATCGTCCGGGTCCACCTGGTCCTGCGACTGAAGAATGGCGCGAAAGCGGCGCCGCCGATCGGATTGCTCCCAGGCGTCGAGGTTTTCCCCGAGCGTACCCCCCGTCACCGTGAGCACCGAGGTGTCGAGCACCCCCAGGTCCCTCAGGTGAAGCATCACCTCCGGAACCCCTCCGGCAAGGAACACCCGGACCGTCGGGTGGTGGGTGGGCCCGTTCGGCAGCACATCAACAAGGCGGGGGACCTTGCGGTTGATGCGAATCCAGTCGTCGACCGTCGGGCGGGGCAACCCCGCCGCGTGGGCGATGGCCGGGATGTGGAGGAGGAGGTTGGTGGAGCCGCCGAACGCCGCATGCAGGACCATGGCGTTCTCGATGCTCGAGGGGCTCAGGATGTCCCGCATCCGGACTCCGGCCGCGTGAAGGCGATGCAGGGCGCGGGCCGATTGCACCGCCAGGTCAGTCCAGACCGGCTCGCCCGACGGGGCGAGCGCTGAATGGGGAAGCGACATCCCGAGCGCCTCCCCCACCACCTGGGACGTGGCGGCGGTGCCGAGAAACTGGCAGCCCCCGCCCGGGGAGGCGCAGGCGCGGCAGCCCGCCTCGGCCGCCTCCTCAAGGGAGATCATCCCGTGGGTGAACCGCACTCCCAGGGTCTGCACCTTCCCGGCATCCTCCCCCGACTCGGGAGGGAGGGTGACGCCGCCAGGAACGAGCACACACGGAAGGTCGCGTGTCCCCGCCAGGGCCATCATCATCGAGGGGAGTCCCTTGTCACAGGTCGCCACCCCCAGGACCCCTGCACGAACGGGCAGGGACCGGATCAGGCGGCGGAAAAGCACGGCGGCGTCATTCCGATACGGGAGGCTGTCGAACATCCCGACCGTCCCCTGAGTCCGGCCGTCGCATGGATCCGAGCAATAGGCGGCGAAGGGAACCCCCTCCAGACGCCGGATCTCGCGAGCCGCCGCCTCCACCAGCAACCCGATTTCCCAGTGGCCCGTGTGATATCCCAGGGCGACGGGCGTGCCGTCGGGCGAGCGAACGCCCCCCTGGGTGCTGAGGATGAGGAACGGCTTGCGGCCCGCCTCCTCGGGATTCCACCCCATGCCGACGTTTTGGGTCAGGCCGAAGAGGTCGCCGCTTGGCCGCTCCCGAAGCATCTCCTCGGTGAGGGGAAGCCGACCCTGCGGGCCCGGGGCGCGGGTCCGCACGCGGTAGATGCCGTCGCCGCCGGCACCTCCACCGATGAGGGTGGGATCGAAACTCATCTCAGGCGGCGCGGCGGGGCTCAGATCAGCCCGGCCAGCTCCTGGAGCGTGCGCCAGTTCTCAAGACGATCCTGGTTGGCCGCCTTGATGAGCTCGGTCGGGTTGCCGTCCTTGTCGAAATGCTTCGCGAAGCGCCCCTCGGAGCGGGCGAACTTGATGAAGTCGTACACGTCGCCGGTCTTCGGCTCCACGTACCAGTCCTCCTTCACGGCGGGATTTCCCTGCAGGCTCAGGCGCTCGCTGATCTTCGAGCCCTTGCGGGGATCGTACATCAGGACCGGGAAGGTGCGGGTCTCGACGGCGAGCTTGCTCTGCTGCGCCGCCATGTTGTCGCCCACCCCGTGCTCCGGCTGGCAGGTGGTGTAGACGGTGATCACCGCGGGACCATCGAACTCGTTGGCGGCGAGCACCGCCTTGTAGAAGTGGTTCGGCATGGCGCAGCTGGTCTGGGCCACGAACACGTTCGGATGCATCATCGCGATCTGAGCCAGCTCCTTGCGGCGCTCCGTCTTTCCCTGAAGCACCTTCCCATGGACCGTGAACTTGGTCGCCTGCCCCTGGAAGGTCGCCGTGGAGCTCTGCCCGCCGGTGTTCGAATACACCTGCGTGTCGAGGACCATGACCTTGATGTTCATGCCGCTGGCCAGCATCCGGCTCAGGCTCTGGAAGCCGATGTCGAGCATCGCCCCGTCCCCCCCGATCACCCAGAGCTTCTTGTTCCCCCAGCCCATCTGGTCCCAGCGGGCCCGGATGCCCATGGCGTCGGCTGGGGCGTTTTCAAACAGGGAGTTCGTCCAGGGGATGAGGTACGGATTGTACGGGTAGGTGGAGGCGTAGACCGTCGAGCACCCCGTCGAGTTGACGATCCCGATGTTCTCCCGACCGTAGACGAACCCGGTGGCCGCGAGCATCATCCGAAGCGCCGTCCCCTCGCCGCATCCCATGCAGGAGCCGGCCCCGCCCACATACAGGAGCGAGCGGTCGGCGAGCATCATGTCGCTCAGGAGCTTCTCGTTGATGAACTGCTTCGGGGTCTCGGGAAGCTTCTTGTAGAAGTTGAAGGTCTTCTGGAAGCGGCGCAGCGTCGGCTCATCCTTCTTGAGCATGCTGAGGGCGTTGTGGTCGCCGCACGCGTCGACGCACTCGGCACACCCTTTGCATTTCGTCGGGTCGACGAAAATCCCAAAGTACCCGGGCTCCTGCCCCTTCTTTTCATAGACCGACCAGTACTTCGTGGTCTTGCCAAACTGGCGGCGGTAATGCTCCCGCTCCGCCGGATCCTGGATCGCCTCCAGCTCCGCATCGAACCGGGACTTCGGCACCACCTTCCCGAGGATCGCCGTGTCGGGACACTCGGTGACGCACTCCATGCAGGCGACACAGTTCTCGCTGTTCAGGAGGGGGATGTCGGGGGCGATGTACGAGAAGTCGCGCAGGACGCCGGTCCCCGCGGGGACAAAGGAGCGGAGCGTGCTGACGTCGGCCGGCAGGCCCATCTCGGCGCTCCCGTCGTTGTAGGCACCGACGATCCGGCTGTTGAAGTCCTGCACATCCAGGACCTCCTTCTCAACCGGGCGCTCGTTGACACGGTGCTGGATCGGGGTTTCAAGGGTCTGTGACATGGTGAAGTGCTCGCTTTCGGTTCAGGGGTTGTCTCGGGTCGCGTGTCGGTCTTCCTGTTCGATTTCCTACTTGGCGAAAACAGCCTCCTCGCGCACGACGCGCGGGGTGCTGACAGAGCTCTGGATGAGTTTGTCCGGGATCTCCTGAACACTCTTGAGCCCCTCCCGCACGCACCGGAGGTTCTCCTGCACAACCTTCTCGCCCCGCTTGCCGAAGTATTTCCGGATGTATTTCTCCACCGCCTGGAGCACCTGCTCCTCGCCCATCCCGGACTTCTGGGCGAAGGGAGTCACCTTGATAAAAATCCCGACCAGCACCACGCCCTGCATCCGCTGCTGAAGGTCGGGGTCGGTGGCGATCTCGCGGGCGATCTTCACCGTGTCGAGGTAATACACCTTGAGCTTCCGGTTCCGGATCAGCTTCTGGCCATAGGCCGGAATGTCGTCCCAGACATCCTGAGGGTTGGTGCTCGGCGACTGGATGAACACCTTCCCCCCCTCGGCGATCCCCTCAAGCGGGTTGCCAAGGTTGAACGCGTTGACGTCGTTCAGCGGGATGAACTCAACATGCTGCAGCTCGCTGTGGGTCCGGATATGGCTCGGGGCCACCGTGAGGTAATAGGTCGTGGGAAGCCCCTTCTTCTCCGACCCGTATTTCGGGTAGGCCTGGACGTGGAGGTTGAAGAGCTCCCCGACGAAGGAGGCGATCAGCTTGTTGGTGGTCACCGAGCCGAAGCCGCCGACGGAGTGCCCCCGCATCGAGAAGGCCCCCGAGGGACGGAGGTCGGGGTCCGGGCCGTCGGGGAGGGCCAGCGGGTGCTTGATCCCGACGACGCAAAACTCGCGGGGCGCGGACGAGCGCATGTTCTCCACCAGGGCGATGAAGTGTCCCCCGCGGACGTCGCGCGATCCCAGGCCCGCAGAGCAGCTGTAGATCTTCGGCACCCGCGTGACCGCCGGATACTTGTACTCGCCGTTGCTCCCGGAGCTGAGCCCCGAGATCGCTTCCGCGAACGAGGCCCGAACCGCCTGCACCAGGGGGTTGGACTGGGCGAGCGGGTTGTCCATTCGCTCCAGCACCGTGGCCGCCTTCACGTTGCGAAGGGCGGCCACCACTTGGGTCGAGGGGAACGGGGCAAAGGAGGTCACATGCACAACCCCCACCTTGATCCCCATGTTCGCCCGGATATGGTCGGCCGCAGCCATCGCGGTTTCCATCATCCCACCCATCCCCACGACGGCGTACTCCGCATCCTCCATCAGATACGAGTCGACCAGGTGATACCGACGGCCGGTCTTGGCGTAGAATTCGTCCATCGCCTCCTGCACCGCCGCCGGCACCTTGTCATAGAGGTGCCGCTGCGCGATCTTCCCCTTCATGTAGGAGTCCTGGTTCTGCACCACACCCGTCATGATCGGATTGTGGGGATCGAACAGGCAGCGGATCTTCTTGTTCGGATCCCCCATGTACTCCTTCATGAACTCGAGCTCGGGGAACCGGATGTTCTCGATGGTGTGCGTGGTCAGGAACCCGTCCTGCACATTCATGAACGGGGTCTCGCTCGCCTCGGCCGCACGCCGCGCGATGAGTGCAAGGTCACATGCCTCCTGGGCGTTCCGGCCAAAAAGGATCCCCCAGCCGACATCCGCCACGCTCATCACGTCGTCATGGCCGCAGTGGACGTTCAACGAGTGACTCGTCAGCGCGCGCGCACCAATGTGGAAAACCACCGGCAGGCGCTTCCCGGAAATCGTGTACAACACCTCCTTCATCAGAACGAGCCCCTGGCCCGAGGTGAAGTTCGTCACCCGCCCCCCCGCCAGCGCGAACCCCTCGCAGGTGGTCGCCGAGGAATGCTCCGACTCCGGCTGGATGAAGGTCAGCGTATCTCCCCATAAATTGGTCTTGCCGTTGGCAACTTCCATCTCAAACCCCGTTCCCATTGTGGTGGAGGAGGTGATCGGGTAGGCGCAGGCGCCATGGGTGATGTGGGTGTCCACCCAGACGACGCCACCGGCGCCGTCGGAAGTGCTGGGGATGCCAGGATAGGGGAACTTGGATTCAGGCTTGTTCGTCATACGCTTGGTCATTGCGCCGGCCGGAGAAAGACGAGTAGGCCCCGATCCCGCGGATGGAAGGAGGCCGTCAGGTCAGCGTCGCGATTCAATCACCAATGCTGCAGGAAGCAAGGCAATTGAGGGTCGGAAGAGAGGCGGATTCACCGAAAGAAGGCGGGCAAATCGTGACCAGTAGCCCAAGGCGTCGCGTCACGGTTTTGGGGCGGGAGGGG
>DMJJ01000559.1 GCA_003452185.1 Verrucomicrobiales bacterium
GGAGAAGCCGCTTCTCGAGGGGCTCACCGGCTTCCAGTACTATCAAGGGGTCCTGGCCGTCGGCCGCGTCCCCTCCCCTCCCCCGCTTGAGGATCTCCTCCGGGCGATGACCCGCGCGCCGCTGCTGCTGGCGATCGACGGGCTCTCGAACCCGGAGAACGTCGGAACGATCGTTCGGACCGCGGGAGCCCTCGGCGTGGCGGGCATCCTGGCAGGCCCCACCACCACGAGCCCCTACCTACGGCGGGCGGTGCGAAGCTCGATGGGGGCCGTGTTCGGAATCCCGATCCTGGAGGTCGAAACCCTGGAGGGCTCACTCGCCTCCCTGGCCGCGCACGGGATCGACTGCATCGCAGCCCACCCGCACGGGGCAGCCCACCGCCTCCCGGAACTCGACCTGACCCGGGGATGCTGCCTGGTGCTGGGAAGCGAGGGGGAGGGAATCTCGCCCCCGGTGCTCGCCGCGTGCCACCGGACGGCATCGATCGCGATGGCCAACGGGGTCGACTCCCTCAACGTCGGGGCCGCAGCGGCAGCGTTCCTCTACGAGGCAGCGCGACAACGGGGGAGGGTGTAGGGAAAACTCGGACGGGAGGGGCTGATCCAGCAGAAGCGAGGGAGGCCCCCGGTCGGGAACAGCGTCTCAAATCCCGCGCAGGGGGCCGGAGCGCGGGTCGGCCGAATCGAGATCGGCCCTCGAAGGAGCCTCACCAAGGGAGGGATCGGCGGGAGGAGGGATCACCGGAAAGCGAATCGTCACCGTGGTGCCGGTCCCGAGACGGCTGACAATGCCGTACTCCCCCCCGAGAAGCTCCGCCATCCGCTTCGAGATGATCAGCCCAAGGCCCGCCCCCTGCTGCTCGAACTTCTGGCGGTCGAACTGAATGTGGGGCCCGACATTGGCGATCTGGTCGGCGGTCATGCCCCGTCCCTGGTCCTGGATCACCAGCTCGCTCGAGCCGTCGGGCATCCCCCGGACGATCAGTTTCACCGGCTGTCCCGGCTCCGAGAACTTGAAGGCGTTGTCGAGGGTCTCGATGACGATCTTCCTGAGGTTCTCCCCGGGGATCTGGATCATCACCTCCTCGCACTCGATGGTCAGGTCCCCCTCGCGCTGGTGGCGGCGGGCGACGGAGTGCGCCAGCTCGGGCACCACCTCGGGAGCGGGGAGCGGGATGTAGTCCCCGCCGGCCAGCGACTTCCTCTCGGTGATGAGGAGCTGGATCTGGGAGAAAACCAGGAAGTTCTCGATCAGGTGATGGAGCCGCTCCGCCGAGGCGTGGATGTCCCGGGCGGTGGCCAGGACCTCGTCCTGGGAGCAGTTGGCGTGGTCATCCATGAGGATCGCCGCCAGGCCGATGATGCCGTTGAGCGGGGTCCGAAGCTCGTGCGGGAGCGCCAGGGTGAGGCTTCCCCGGAGCTCATCGAGACGCCGGTCCGCCTGCCGCTGCAGCTCGGCCTGCTTCTCAAGACGGGCGGACACCGCGGCCTTGAGCTCCTTCTGGGTGAAGGGTTTCGTCAGGTAGTCATCCGCCCCCAGCTCCATGCCGCGACGGACGTTGACCTTGTCCGCCACGCCCGTCAGGAAGATGAACGGGATGGTGGAGGTGACAGGGATCTTCCTCAGGGCCAGGAGCACCGAGTAGCCATCGAGCCCAGGCATGTTGACATCACAGATGATGAGGTCGGGGGGCTTCTCCTGGGCGAGCCGGATTCCCGTGGCCCCGTCCTGGGCCACGATGGTCTCGAGCCCCTGGTACGTGAGGCACTCGGAGATCACGTCGAGGATCTCAGCGGTGTCGTCAATGACCAGGACTCGTTTCATCGTGTGGGCGCCGGGCCGTCGGTGCGGCTGGGGGGGATCAGGCCGCCTCCTGGTGGTGCACCCAATGGAAGGCGTGCTGGACCAGCTCGGTCGCGTTCTTCAGGTTGAGCTTCTCCTTGATGTACTCGCGATAGGCCTCGACGGTGCGGACGCTAAGGTGAAGCTCCTCGGCGATCTGGCGGGTCCCGTGCCCCTGGCCGATGAGGCGGAACACCTCGAGCTCCCGGTCGGTGAGGGTCTCGATGGGGGAGCTCACGGCCTTGGTGCGGCCGAAGGCCACCTGCTGGAGCATCCGGCCCTTCATCTTGTCGCTGAGGAAAATCTCCCCCTTGAGGACCTGCCGGATCGCGGTCAGGACCTGCTCAAAGGCCTCGTCCTTCATGATGTACCCGAGCCCGCCGGCCCGCAGGGCGCGCTCGGCGTAGAGCGACTCGTCGTGCATCGAGAGGACGAGGATCGGCAGGTCGGGGTAACGCGCCTTGAGGTTCTTGATGAGCTCGATGCCGTTGCTTCCCTTGAGGCTCACGTCGACGACGACGACGTCGGGGGTGAGCTGGGCCACGGCGTCAAAGGCGTGGGGCGCATCCTCCGCCTCGCCGCACACGGCCATGTCGGGCTCCTGGTTGATGAGCTGCCCAAGCCCGCGCCGCAGCACGGGATGGTCGTCCACGAGGAGCACCTTGGTCTTCGGTTTCCGGTTCACCGGTTGAGGGGTCTTGTTCTGCATACTGGGATCTCCGTTGTCCTTGGAATTGGAAGGCATGGGGTTCTCTCCTTGTCTCAGGGGTTGGAATGCGGCTCCGCGCCGGTCTCGGGGGCGGGGAGGGGAAAATCGCAGACGACGGCGGTCCCCCCGATCTCCACAGGGCCGACCTCCAGGCGCCCGCCGACACGGCCAGCTCGAAAACTCATGATGCGAAGCCCGAGCCCGGTGCTCCGGCGCCCCCCGGGAATGCCCGAGCCGTCATCCTGGATCACCAGGCGGGCCGTGCCAGGCCCGGTCTCCTGGAGCCGCAGGCAGACCCTCCGGGCCTTGCCGTGCTTGATGGCGTTGCTGATGGCTTCCTGGGCGATGCGGAACAGCTCGGTCGAGACACGCGGGTTGGCGAAGTCGACGGCGGGATCCGCCTCAAGGCGGCAGGTGATCCGGAAGAGCTTCTCGGTGTTGACCGAGAGCTCGGTGAGGGCCGGCACCAGGCGCCCCGTCGTCTCCAGCTCCACGGGAAACAGCCCCCGCGCAATATTGCGCGTGTGCGCCAGGGTCTGGACCACGAGCTCCGCGACCTCGCCCGCCTGGGCGGCCTCGGGAAGCTTCATCGCCTTGAGCTTGGTCTGAAGCGCCTTGCTCAGGAAGCTGATCCCCGTCAGGTGCTGGCCCAGGCTGTCGTGCAGGTCCTGGCCGATCCGCTGCTGCTCGCGGTGGCTGATCTCGAGGATCTCCTTCTCCAGCCGCTGCCGGTCAGTGACGTCACGCACCAGCACCAGGAGCTCGTCGCCGCCGAGGGGTGTGACCCTGGCTTCAAACTCGCGGACAACGGAGTTGAGGGGAATTTCCACCGTCATGGATTGCATCCGCCCAAGCCGGATCGCGGATTCCAACAGGCTCAGGGCCTCGGTGGCGATCCGCCCGGGAAGGACCTCCGAGAGGGTCCTGCCGCGGACCCGCTCCGGGGCAAAGGAGAGCTCGGAGTCCTGGGCCGGGTGGAAGTCGAGGATCCGCCCATCGGAACGAACGCGAGCCACCACGTCGGTCACCAGGCCGAGAAGGGAGTGAAAATACTTTCCGGGGGAGGGCCACGGCTGACTCTCCCCGGGGAGCTCAAGCAGGGTCAGATGCCCGTCCGCGGGCTGGCCAGGCCCCGAGGGGTCCGTGGTCCGGTTGCCTGTCGTCTTGGACATGCGATACGCCTTAGCTGTTTCCGACATCCGTGTTGGCACAGGTGGAGCGACTCCGCTCCCGGCTTTCGGCCCCGCCGGCCCCCATCCCCGGGGAGCCAGGGAGTGCGAGGCCGCAGGAATATAGCACTCGGCACGGGAGGCTGCCGGTCGACTGCGCCGACCCAGCCACCCGCGCCCGGCTCACCTGTGGGATCCCGCGTTGCGTCGGTCCTGGTTTCAACATCAGACTTAGTGAGGGTGTCGCCCACACGCCAACCGCGAACTCCCCCCACACGGGGGGCAGGCCGGCCGACGACACCGAGTAATCCATCGGCGGATTCACCAGCGAGTTAACCTAACCTGCGCGTTCGCCCCCCCGGGGGGGGCCGTCCCCCCCCACGGGTGTCCCAAGGCGGGACGGTGTGGACGAATCCCCCTTCCGGGTCCGAGGCACCCCGGACCCGGTCGGCGACGGCGGCAGGGTCCATCAACGGGATGCCGGATGGCCCGGGATAAGCTGTGAAGGAAGGTGGGAGTGTTCAGTGCCTCGAACCGCCCGGTCTCGATGCCATCGCCGATCGCCATCAATCTTCTGGCGGCCGCGTACTACGCCGTCGCCAAGGCGCAGGAAGCCCGCAGGCTCCCGCGTTCCTCCCCCCCGCCCCCCATGCCGGAGGCCGGGACCTCGCCAGGGGCCCCACCGGCCGTTCGCTACGCCTTGGATGACCTC
>DMJJ01000127.1:0-604 GCA_003452185.1 Verrucomicrobiales bacterium
CCCGGACCGGCTCGTCAGGAGACTCGCCCTACCAGATCGGTTTCGGCGACCGAGGGGCTCACGGGTTGCCCCTCGCGACGAACGAACACCGGGGGACGCAGGGGGTTTTCCGGGTCGCTCCCCAGCATCGAGGGTGGGGATTCGCGCCGGGTGCCATCGGGGCGGTACAAAAAAAGAGGCGCCGGGAACTTCCCGGCGCCTTGAACGTGTTATGTAACTAAATGGCGGGTTCTACCCGGCCCGTAACCGAGGTTACGGGTGGAAGAGCCTGTAGTAGCGCGGAGCGGTGATGCCGCTCACGGGGACCGAGTAGCTGGTCGCTCCGGCGCCGGCCACCGCGGTCCAGTCGGGCACAGGGCCGACCTTGGTCGCCACCTGGAGGGTGTAACCCGGGGTCGCAGGCCACGAGAGGTTGACATTCTTGCCATCGGCCGACTTGGCGATGGTGAGCTTCGGCTGCGGCGGCGGGCCGACCTTGATGGTGACGGTGGCCTCGCCCGTGGCTCCGGTGTTGTCCGTGGCGACCGCCTTGAGGGTCTGGGTCCCGTCAACCGACGGAGTGAAGCTGAGGCTGTAGGGGGCGGTGGTGTCGACCCCGAGGCTG
>DMJJ01000127.1:890-5515 GCA_003452185.1 Verrucomicrobiales bacterium
GGTGGTGTCGACCCCGAGGCTGGTGGTGCCGTTGAAGAACTCCACCTTGCTGATCGTGCCGTCATCCACAACGGTGGCGCTGAAGGTCACCGCCGTGCCGAAGGCCGGGGTGGCGTTGGCCGCCGGGGAGGTGATGGTCACGACCGGCTTGGCATTGACGTTGATCGCAACCGTGGCTTCGCCCGTCAGCCCGCCGTTGTCGGTCGCCACAACCTTGAGGGTGTGGGCTCCCGTGGTCGCCGCCGTGTAGCTGATGCTGTAGGGGGCGGTGGTGTCGGTGCCGACAAGGGTGGCTCCATCGAAGAGCTCCACCTTGGTGATCGTGCCGTCGTCGGTGACGGTCGAGTCGACCGAGACCGCAGCGTTCTGCTGCACCGTGGCACCGGCGGCCGGGGCGTTGATGACGACGACCGGCTTCTGGTTGACGATGTTGGTGACGAGGGTCGCAGGGATGATCTCGGAGAGCTCCATTCCGAAGAAGACGTCGGTGTCGCTGACCAGCCGCTGGTGGACCTCGATCGCGAGCTGGTTGACGCCCGCGACGAGGTTCGTCAGGGGGAGAACCTTCGCCTTGAGGGTCGGCTGGCTGACCGAGGCCGCCGCCAGGTTGGTGTAGGTGATGGTCCCGGTCGGCATGTTGTCGGTGTAGGCAACCTGACCGTTGAGGTAAACCACGCAGCCATCATCAACGAGCTGCCGGACGTTCAGCTTGATCCCGTTGGTCGAGGCCAGGGTGAACTGCTTCCGGAAGTAGTGGGTGATGAGCGGGTTCCCCGAGTCATCGGTGAGGCTCAGGTACTGCCACGGGAGCGCCTCGATCGGGAGATTGAGGTTCGAGCTGTTGTAGAAGACAGCGCGGCCGGTTTCCCAGTTGGCGTCCTTGGCGTAGTTCTTGTTCATCCAGGTGGAGGCGACCGGCGGGTTGGTCCCCTTCTGGTAGAAGTCCCAGCCGTCGGCGTTCAGGTCGATCAACACCAGGTTAGCCGAGACGGTCGCGACGACGTTCGTGGCGAGCTTGTTCGGCGTGGCCGCGGTGTCGGTCAGGTTCTTGGCCCCAACAAGGTAGCGGGTGCTCGGATCCGGCGTGTTCGGGGTGCTGAGCAGGAACGACGTGAAGGTGTCGTCCAGATTCGAAACCGAGGTGAAGGTGAACTTGGCCCCGGCGAGATTCGTGACGGTCCAGTTCGCGACGTTGGTCACCGCGGGGAGCGCCATCCGCTCGGAGAAGGTGACCACGATCCCGTTCTGGGTGTCGTCATAGACAGCCGAGAGGAGGGTCGGGACGGTCGTGTCGGGAGTGACCGTCAGGGTGGCCGTTGCGCTGGTCACCTGGGGGGCTCCAGACCCGCCCTTGACCTTGGCGTAGACCCGGGCGTTGTTGTTCGTCGCCGAGACGCGGGGCATGGTGAAGAACCGGCTGGTGGCACCCGCCACCTTCACGTCGTTCACATACCACTCGTAGGTGTAGGGGGGATTTCCCTGATGCTGCACGGAGAAGTTCGCGTCAGTCCCCTCCACCACGTTCGTGCTGGCAGGCTGGGTGACGAAGACGATCGGGCCGCTGAGCATGTTCGTATAGACCTGCATCAGCTGGAAGTCGAATCCCGCGCTGGTGCTGCCGCGGGCGGTGTGAACCTCGACGGCGATGTAGTTGGTTCCGGCCGCAAAGGCGCCGGAGGGGATCGTTACGGTCGTGGTCGGGAGGGCGGTGCCAGGGCGGGCGCTGCTGGCGTAGTTGGTGTAGACCGGGTTGATGACCGACGCGGGCATGTTCACCCGGTAGGCCTCGCGGCCGTTCACCCAGACGATGCCGCCATCGCTGGCGAGGAGGCGGAGGAGGAACTGGCCGCCAACGATGTCACCCGTCACCTTCGGGGCGTCGCGGAGGATGAAGTAATAGGTGGTGGAGGGGATCACGACGTCGTTCACGCCGTCCCAGCAGCAGAGGGTCCAGTCGAGACCGAAGTTGCCGCTGGTGCCGAAGGTGGTCGGACGGGGGAAGTCGCTTCCGAAGTTCCCGCCGCTCGGATCAAAGTCGGGCTGGGCCCAGGAGTTGTCATAGAACATCGCGTTCGGCATCCCGTAAGCCCCCTGGTCCGCGTACCACCAGAAGTTCCCGGAATCGACCAGGAACTCAACGGTCGTGACCGGCAGGTCGGTGGCGGTGATCGCCACGCCGTTGGTGTCGGTGACGTTGGCATTCGCGGAGACAACCCAGTTGGCACCCATGGTGATCGGGCTGTCGACGCGCAGGATGACGTTGGAGCTGGAGCCAAGCTTCTCGTTCGACTTGGCGTAGCCGTCGACGATGTTCAGCGTGGTCTTGCCCAGCTTGATCACGTAGTTGGCCGGGTCATACGCATTCGTCCCATCCATCTTGGAAGAGTAGGTCAGGAAGAGTTCGAAGAGGTTGGTGCTGGAGCGTGTGGCGGTCAGCAGCGTCGGAGGTGTCGCTGCTGAGGCGGATAGCGCTGACTTGGAAAACGCGAACGCCAGAACAAGGCAGGCGAGGAGGATACGTCGCATAGGTTGTTAACTTCAGGTTAGGTACAATAACACGTGTTTGTGCACACCCGAAAGCAAGCATTTGGGGATAGCTCCACCCTCCGGCGTAACTGTCCGATAAACGAGCGCTTTCTTTCGGGAATGCACCTAAGAAAAGAGCATGACTTTAAAGATTTGGCAACTCGTAAAACCGGTCTCCGGGCAGTTCTTGCCCCCCCTTTTCATCGGCAGAAACCCGGTTTCCCGAACCCTTTCGTCCTGCCGTTGGACAGCCTTGGAGGGGTCATGCGGAGGTCAATTGCAATGAATGGTTGGCAACCGATTGATGAACAGCATTATACATCGGTTTGGAGAGCGTCCTGCTGTTTTCCCTTTTCCGTGGGAGCCGGGCTGTCGCACCATCCCGGGACATCATGAATGGGTTGTTTGATTTGACCGGGGAAACCGCAGTTGTCATCGGGGCGACCGGGGTTTTGGGCGGGGGCTTGGCCGAGGGGTTGGCGGCGGCCGGGGCTGCGGTCGCGGTGGTCGGCCGGAACGCCGCTCGTGGGGAGGAGCGGGCGGAGGCGATTCGACGCCAGGGGGGGAAGGGGATTTTCTACGCGGCGGATGCCCTCCAGCGTGGGGCTTTGTCGGCGGTGCGCGACCGGATTGAGCTCGAGCTCGGCGCACCGACCATCCTTGTGAATGCCGCGGGAGGCAACGACCCCAAGGTCACGGTGACGGCGGAACGGCCCTTTGAGTCGATCGAGGTGGCCGACTGGCAGGCGAATTTTGATCTGAACCTGGTGGGTGGCGCCTTGATCCCCTGCCAGGTGTTCGGCCCCGGGATGTGTGCCCGGGGCCGGGGGAGCATCCTCAATATCGCGAGCGTTTCGGCCCATCTCCCCCTCTCCCGGGTGGTCGCCTATTCCGCGGCGAAGGCCGCTGTGCTCAGCCTCACCCGGTTTCTCGCCCGGGAATGGGCTCCGCGCGGGGTGCGCGTGAACTCCATCACCCCGGGGTTCTTCCCGGCGGAACAGAATCGGAAGCTCCTCTTCAACGAGGATGGCACCCCGACGGCCCGCACTCAGTCGATCTGGAATCACACTCCGATGCGGCGATTTGGCTCCCCGGACGAGTTGGTGGGAGCTGCCGTCTTCCTGGCCAGTTCGCGAGCCAGCGGGTTTGTCACCGGCACTGACCTCGCCGTCGACGGAGGGTTTCTTTCCCAGACGATCTGAGCTCCCACTCCACCCACCCTCTTCCAACCTCAAGCGGACATGCCTCTTCCGACGATCCCTCCCCTCATCGCCCAGTCCCTCGCCCCCGAGGGCTCCGTTGCTCCCGCCCAGGTCGCCGAGGTCGTGGCGCAGGCCTGCCCCCGGGAGGCGTATCGGGGGCGGCGTCTCCTGCTGATCATCCCCGATGGGACCCGCACGGCTCCCGTAGGGCTCCTCTTCAAGACCCTCCACGCCCAGATCGGGTCGGAGGTTGCCGCCCTGGACATCCTGGTCGCCCTTGGGACGCACCAGCCGATGAGCGAAACCGCCATCTGCGAGCGGCTCGAGATCACCCCCGAGGAACGGACGCGTGTCTACGGGAAGGTCCGGTTTTTCAACCACGAATGGGATAATCCGAAGGCGCTGCAGGTCATCGGAACGATCCCCGCGTCCGAGATCCACGCCCTCTCCGGCGGGCGGTTCTCCATGGAGGTCCCGGTCGAGATCAATCGCCGGGTCTTCGACTACGACGAGCTCATGATCCTGGGCCCGGTCTTCCCGCACGAGGTGGTTGGGTTCTCCGGGGGGAACAAGTACCTCTTTCCGGGGATCGGCGGCCCCCGGATCCTCGACTTTTTTCATTGGCTGGCCGGTGTGATCACCAACCCGCGGATCATCGGAAACAAGTGGACCCCGGTGCGGAAGGTGGTCGACCGCGCGGGGTCGATGGTCTCCCTGCCAAAGAAGTGCCTCGCCATGGTGGTCACCCCGGATAAGCGTCTTGCCGGGCTTTTTGCAGGGACCCCCGAGGGGGCCTGGGATGCTGCCAGCACGTTGTCCGATCGCGTCCACATCCTTTACAAGGACCGGCCCTATCAGACGGTCCTCTCGGTCCTCCCCCCGATGTACGACGAGGTC
>DMJJ01000233.1 GCA_003452185.1 Verrucomicrobiales bacterium
GGCGGCTCTCCCCGGGACGCCCCTACGGGTGGCGCTCCGAGGGGCGGCTCGACTACCCCCTTCGGTTTCGGGACTACGAATCCCATCCCGCCGTGACCTCTGGCGGGCTTGCCATACCGGGCACCCACCTCGGCACCCTCCGCCACGAGGTTCAATGGGTCGACCGCCACTACTGGGACGAGGCCCGCCGTTGGTTCACCACCACGAAGCTCCGGGGCCGTTTCGCCACCGACAACGCCTCCGGCTTCTATGATTCCAGGAATCTGGCTGTCGCCGAGCAACTGAATCTCCGAACCTCTCGATGGGAACTGGCGCTGGAGGCGGAGTATGGGCGTTGGGATTTCCCCCATCAGCCCGTGCCGGCCGCAGGAGGAGGAGCCCACCGGGGGTTGGATGACTGGGTCCTGGTGGCGCGGGTGGAGCGGAGGGTGGGCTTGAGCTGGAAACTCTTCCTGGAGTACGAGCGGGAGAGCGTGCGTGCGGCCGACCCGTTTGACGGCTTCCTGGCCAACGTGTACACCCTCGGGGTGACCCGGGAGTTCTGATGCACCCCCCGCCCCATGCCGAAAAGGAGTCGCCCCGGAGCGACGTCGCCACGCTTCCCGGCTGGATGCCGTGGCTCGTGGCGGTGCTCTCGCTCGGGATTCTTGGGGCGACGATCCTCGTCGCGCGCGTGGCGGTGCGGGATGGGGTCCGGGCCCAGATCATCGCCCGGGACGGGGAGATCCTTCACGCCGTCGCCCTCATGCCCGACACGGGCGACCTCGCTTCCGCGGAGCCGGGGGATTCGATCCGGGATCCTGCCACGCAGCTCACCCTGATGCTCCGGACCTCCCGCCTGCGGGGCGTCCTGGCCGCCCGGCTCTTCGACACCGAGGGGCGTGAGATCCAATCGTTCCCCGCCAACGTTCGCCCCGCGGACCTCCCGCCCGGGGATCTTCCCCTGCTTCGCACCCTCCGGCCGGTCTGCCGCTTTCACCCGGCGATCCCGTTGGAGCAGGTGGTCTGGGCCGGGGATCCCACCCCCAGCCCCACGTCCCACCCTCTCCCACTTCTCGAGGTGGTGATTCCGCTCCACGACTTGCACCAGGGGACGCTCGCCGGCGTCGGTCAGTTCCTGATTGAAGGGGGAAGCGTTGAACGGGAATTCGCCCGTCTCGACGCGAGCCTCAACCTGCAAGCCGCCCTGGGCTTCCTGGTCGCGGGATCGCTGCTCGGGGGAGTGGTCGGGCTCGGGTTCCGCCGGCTCCGGAAATCCCACCGCCTGCTGGAGCAACGGACCGCCGACCTCCTGCAGGCAAACCAGGAGCTGATCCAGACAGCCAAAACCTCCGCCGTGGGGGCGGTGACCTCCCACCTGGTGCACGAGCTGAAAAACCCGCTGGCCGGGGTTCACAATCTCATGGTCGCGTGCGCCACCGATCCCCGGGCCGTGGAGGCTTCCGCCGGGGAGTGGCGCGAGGCGGCGGCGGCCACCCGCCGGATGCAATCGGTGATCGCGGAGATCGTCGCCCTGCTCAGGGAGGACCAGGACTCCGTCCACTATCAACTCTCCCTCCAGGACCTTGGCGGCCTGGTGATGCATCGCCTTCGGGAAGGGGCCGGGACCCGCGGCGTCGCGTTGGAGGCGGCCGTAAGCGGCTCCCGCACTCTCAATAACCGAACCGGGAACCTTGCCGCGTTGATCCTGGTGAACCTCGGCCAGAACGCCCTCCAAGCCACCTCGGTGGGGGGAAGGATCTCGTTGGAGATCCGGGAGGTCGCGCACGGGATCGAATGCGACATGAAGGACGACGGGACGGGGGTGCCGGCGGACCTCGCACCCAGGCTGTTTCATCCGGTCGCATCGCGGCATGCGGGGGGAAGCGGCCTCGGGCTCTCGATCTGCAAGCAACTGGCCAACCACCTCGGTGCCACCCTGGAGCTCGTGGAGTCGAGCCCCTCGGGAAGCACGTTTCGACTGACCCTTCCCCTCTCCGCCCTGTAAGCCCGGCTTCTCCTCCATGGAGAACGAGGCGCAAGCCCAGCGTGCGCCGAGCACCCCTTCCCCACCCCCCTCCGCATCGCCAAAATGGGCTCAACCGGGGGAATCCCCACGCCCAGAACCTCCTCATCCCCGTAACCCCAGGTAAGGGGTGCACCCCTGCAGAGGCATAACCATCTTGGGTGCAATCCACTACAACTTATCTCGAACAGAAAAAAGCGGGTTGAGCAGCTGCCTTGTGCCGATGTATATTCCAGAACGATATGAAGGGGTCCCTTCGGTCAGGATGGCTCGCAATCCTCCTCCTCGCTGGCGCAGGGAGCGCATCCGCGCAGTACTCACTCGACTGGTTCACCGTCGATGGCGGGGGAGGCACCAGTGCCGCCGGCAACTACTCCGTGGTCGGAACCATTGGTCAACCCGACGCCGGCCCGGGCATGTCGGGCGGGAGCTACACCCTGCGCGGCGGCTTTTTCACATTCGCGAGCCTCGGGCTCATCCCCGGAATTCCCCTCCTCGACATCGAGCTCGGCCCGCTCAACGTCACGGTCTCGTGGCCGTTTCCCCTGAACGGATTCAAACTGCAGGCCTCCCCCACTCTCGAGCCAACAACCTGGAGCGACGTCCCGACATCCCCCACCGCCGCAGGCGACCGACAGAGCGTCACGCTTCCCTGGGAGGCAGCCACGCTCTACTTCCGGCTCTACCAGCCCTAGCAGCCCGTCGCCTCCCCCAGGCTCTAGGACTCCCGAAAAGAAAACAGCCGCCCGTGTTTCGGGCGGCTGCGAATCAGACAGGTGTTGGGGGGCGTGGCGTCGGCCACGTCGCCCGGAGCCTAGCCGCGATTGCGGCGCTTGACCTTGAGCTGGGCCAGGGAATGGGCCAGCGCGGCGGTGACCGATGCGGTCTCCTCGTCGCTGAGCTTTTCCTGAAGCCGGTCCTCGGCCCGCTTGCGGGCCTCCTCCGCCTTCACCTCATCGATGTCATCGGCCTTGATGGCCATGTCGGTGAGGATCGCGACACGCTCCCCGGTGATCTCGACGAACCCCTCGCCAACGGCGAGGAAATGGCTCTGGCTCCCCTGGCGGACAACGACCTCGCCGGCCACCACCTGGGTCATGAGGGGAACGTGATTGGGGAAAATCCCCATCTCGCCCTCAACACCCGGGAGGGTCACCATGTCGACACTCTCCGAGTAGATCTTCGCCTCGGGGGTTACAATTTCGAGCTTCAGGGGCATGGCGTCAGGTTACTCCTTGATCTCGTCGATCGTGCCCTTCATGTAGAAGTTGTTCTCGGCGACGTCGTCGTGCTTGCCCTCAAGGATCTCCTTGAAGCCACGCACGGTCTCGGCAACGGGAACCTGCTTCCCTTCGCGGCCGGTGAACACCTGCGCCACGGTGAAGGGCTGGCTGAGGAACTTCTGGATGCGGCGGGCGCGATAGACAGTCAGCTTGTCCTCGGGGCTGAGCTCGTCCATGCCCAGAATCGCGATGATGTCCTGCAGATCCTTGTAGCGCTGGAGCACCTTCTGGACGCCACGCGCCACGTTGTAATGCTCCTCGCCGACGATGTCTGGCGTGAGGGCGCGGGAGTTCGAGGCCAGGGGATCGACGGCCGGGAAGATGCCCAACTCGGCGATCGACCGCTCGAGAACGATCGTTGCATCCAGGTGCGCAAAGGTCGTCGCGGGAGCCGG
>DMJJ01000584.1:0-8223 GCA_003452185.1 Verrucomicrobiales bacterium
CCGTAGATGCTCTGGTCGTCATCCCCCACGACGCAAAGGTTGAGGTGCTGGGCCGCCAGGTGGTGGACGAGCCGGAACTGGGCGGAGTTCGTATCCTGGTACTCGTCCACCATGACGAACCGGTAGTGATCGCGACAGGCGGCCAGCGCCTCGGGGTGCTCCTCAAACAGCCGGAGCGTCAGGAGGATCAGGTCGTCAAAATCAACCGCGTTGGCCGCCCGGAGGGCCGACTCGTACCGCTTGCGGACATGCTCGGCCAGCGCGGCCACGGAGGGATCCCCGAAGACCCGCGACTGCGCCCCGCCGTTGCGAAACTTGCTCAGCATGGAGAGCACCGCCGCGGGGTCAGTCTTCTCCCCCTTGGCCGAGATGTGGCTCAGGATCTTCTTCACTGCTCCAAGCTGGTCCGCCTCGTCAAAGATGACGAAGCCCTTCTTGTACCCAAGCCGCTCGATGTGCTGCCGGAGGATGCGGACGCAAAGGGAGTGGAAGGTGCAGATCGTCGGCCGGTCGGGCTTGGTCCCGTCGTTACGCCTGGGGGCCCGGGGGAGGAGCTGGGAGACCCGTTCCTGCATTTCCCGGGCCGCCTTGTTCGTGAAGGTCACGGCCAGGATGTGGCGGGGGGAGATCCCCTCGCCAATCATGTGGGCGATCCGTTGGGTGATGACCCGGGTTTTCCCCGTGCCGGCCCCGGCAAGGATCATGACGGGACCCCGGAGGGTCATGACGGCTTCCCGTTGCTGTGGATTGAGCGTGCCCAAACTGATCATGCGCGCGCGGAGTCTAGAAATCGGCGGCCCGAAGGCAAGCCGGGGATGCGACGCGGACAAAGACCCCGCAAACCGGCCCCCGCCCCGGGAGCCGCCAGCGGCCTCGCGTCGGGTGTACGGCGGAGGGTCTCCCCCCGGAATGACAAAACTGTCATCCCGAAGTTCTGGCGTCTTCGGCGACACGGGGTATTGTATGGCAGCCCGTACGCAGGCCCTCGCTCCGTTGGTGGTCCCAGAGGCTCTGGCCGGGTGGATTGCGGCAAGCGTCGAGGCGGGCCAGCCCGCCCCCCCGGCTCCTGTCACATCGCTGTGTTGCTGTGCCTTCCTCAACCCCTCGCCTTCGGACCCCCGAAGCCCCCCGCTATTCCATGAGAACACCCCGCCCCGCCCCCTCCGGCGTTTCCCTGCTCCCGGTGCTCCTCACGACCGTGTTGCTGGCTCTTTCCCCCGGCCGAGCGCACGCCCAGTCGTTCGGCATCCTTCGCGAGCTGTGGACCGGGCTCAGCACCTCGGATGCGACGCTGAACGGGCTTACCAACACCGTCGCAAACCCGAACTGGCCCTCGAAGCCCACCGCCACCTACACCAAGGTCAAGGGAGCGGTGGAGACGGAGGTAAACTTTCTCGACGGCTATGGCCAGCGGCTTCGCGGGTTCGTGGTGCCCCCTGCCACCGGAACGTATCTCTTCTGGATCGCAAGCGACGACGCCTCCTCCCTCTCGATCAGCACCGACGAGGATCCCGCGAACGCCGCTCCCATCGCCTACGTGGCGGGATACACCAACTTCCGCGAATGGGACCGGGAGCCCAACCAGCTATCCGCCCCCATCCCCCTGGAGGCCGGAAGGCGCTATTACATGGAGGTGCTCCACAAGGAGGGGGCCGGAGGCGACAACCTTTCCGTACGGTGGCAGCTCCCGAGCGGCGACATCGAGGAGCCGATCACCAACACGGTCTCCGGCACGCGGCTCATCCCGTTCCGCGGAACGATCGCGGTGCCCGGCATCTATACCCAGCCCACCAATCTCACCCTGCTGGAGGGGAGAACCGCCACCTTCAGCCTCCTGACCACGAATCAGGGAACGGTCACCTACCAGTGGCAGCTGAACGGGGCTGACATCAATGACCCGCAGGCAAGGAAACCTGCGCTCACCATCCCCGCGGTGAACCTGGCCACCCATAACGGCCAGGTCTATCGGTGTGTCCTGACCACGCCCGCGGGCTCCACCGTGAGCTCCAACGCCACCCTCACGGTGACCCCCGACACCGTTCCGCCCACGATCGTCGCCGCGATGACGGCCGGCCTGGGGGCCGTTGCGGTGAGCTTCTCCGAGGCCCTGGAAGCCGCCTCCGCGACCGATCCCTCCCACTACTCCCTCTCCCCCTCCGCCGGGATCACTGGCGCACGGCTTCAGGACCCCCAGACCGTGATCCTCTCGACAGCCTCCCCGCTGCTGGAGGGAACAACCTACACCCTCACGGTCAACAACGTCCGCGACCTCGCCACACAGCCCAACACAATCGCCCCCAATACCACCGTGCAGTTCATCGCCCGGGAGCTCAACCCGGTGGATGTCGGGTCCTCCACCCCCCCGGGCACGGTGGAGAAGGTCCCCGGAGGATGGGTCGTCCGCGGAGGGGGAGCCTCCCTGGGGGGCAAGGCCGACCAGTTTCAATTCGAGTACCAACCCCGGGTGGGAGACTTTGACATCGGGGTGCGGGTGACCTCGTTCCAAGGGGTCGACCTCTGGTCGCGGGCCGGCCTGATGGCCCGCGATTCCCTCGCCCCCGGGAGCCGCTTCGCCGGAGCGTTTGCCTCCTCGGGACAGGCCGGCTGCTTCTTTGAATCCCGTGCGGTGGCCGCGGGCCTCGCGAGCTCCGTCGGATCCCTTCCCGCGAACACCCCGTACACCTGGCTGCGCCTGAGGAAGGCGGGAAACCTGGTCACGGGCTTCGCCGGGTATGACGGGGTCTCGTGGAGCCAGCTCGGCCAGGCAATCCTTGGAAGCTCGAGCCTGCTGGTCGGGCTGGCCGTGGAAAGCCACAGCACCAACGCGCTCGCCACCGCGGAGTTCCACGACTTTGGCGCCGTCGCCCCCCCCTCCTCCGTGCCGCTGACGCTCCAGCGGGAGCCCCTCGGCCCGAGCACCCGCAAGACCGGTCTGGTGATCTCGGAGATCCAGTACAAGCCCGCCCCCCGGGCCGATACCAACAACACGGAATTCATCGAGATCTACAACACCACCCCCTACTTCGAGGACCTCAGCGGGTATCGGCTCGCCGGGGCGGTGAGCTACACGTTCCCCGAGGGGACCCTGTTGCAGGGAGGGGCCTTCCTGGTGGTCGCGGCATCCCCCGCGGGGATGGCATCGGCCTATGGGCTGCAGGGGGTGATGGGGCCGTACGCCGGCACGCTCAAGTCGTCGGCCACCCTCCAGCTCCTGGACAAGGTCTCCGCCGTCCTGCTGGAGATCCCCTACTCCAACCTCCCTCCGTGGCCGGTCGGCACCGAGGGCACGGGGCACTCGCTCGTGCTGGCGCGCCCGAGCTACGGGGAGGCGGACCCCCGGGCCTGGGACCGGAGCGACGTGGTGGGAGGCTCCCCGGGCGGATACGACCGGATGCATCCCCGGACGTCGCGGGAAGTGCGCTTCAACGAGCTGCTCGCCAATCCGGCCCCCGGCGTGCCGGGCTTCCTGGAGCTCTACAACCACAGCGCCTCGACGGTCGACCTGTCGGGCTGCCGGATTGTCGATGTCACCGGGACCAACACATTCACCATCCCTGCCGGAACCCTCCTCCCGGCTCTCGGGTTTGCGAGCTTCGACGCCGCCACGATGGGATTCCTCCCCCCGGCCTCCGGCGGAACCGTTCTGCTGTGGGCCGCGGACGGCAGCACGGTGATCGACGGCATCACCTTCGAACCCCAGGCGACCGGCGTGGCCACCGGGCGCTGGCCCGACGGGAGCAGTGAGTTTTACCCCCTGGGGACCCCCACCCCGGGTGCCCGCAACGGCGGGATCCAGTCGAGCCCGGTCGTGATCAACGAGCTGATGTACCACCCGATCTCGGGCAACGTCGCGGACGAGTACGTCGAGCTCTACAACCCCGGCCCCCAGCCCGTGGATCTCTCGGACTGGCGGTTCGCGGCCGGCCTGACGTTCACCTTCCCGACAGGAACGCGACTCCAGCCCGGGGCCTACCTCGTGGTGGCGCAGAACCGGACGAACCTCTTCGCCCGCTACCCCCAGCTCAGCCCCGCCAACACCCTGGGCGACTTCGGCGGCAAACTCCCGCACGGGGGGCGCGTCGCGTTGACCCGGCCCGACACCTGGATCCGGTCGAACGGCCATGGCGGGTTCACGACCAACAAGCTCCATGTCGTGGTGGACGAGGTCACCTACGAAACCGGGGGACGATGGGGGGCGTGGGCCAACGGCGGCGGCAGCAGCCTGGAACTCGTCGACGCTCACGCCAACCGACGCCTCGCCTCCAACTGGGGGGACAGCGATGAAACCGCCAAGGCCCCGTGGGTCAACATCGAGAGCTACGGGCAACTGGACAACGGCCCCACGGGAAGCCAGGGGGCCACGCCCTCCCTGGTGCAGGTCGGGATCCTCGACATCGGGGAGTGTCTCGTCGATGAGATCGAGGTCCGCCCCGGGACCAACGGTCCGAACTACGTTCGCAACCCGTCATTTGAGGACCCGCTGAACCCCGGTCTCGACTGGCAGGCGCAGGGATGCCTGGTCCGGTCGAGCGTCGAGGCGGGGGGCTACAACGGAGGCAAGGCCATGCACCTGCGCTGCAGCGACCGGATCTGGACCGGGGCCAACTCCCTCCAAGGGACGCTCACCAACACGAGCCTGGGCGCGGGCAAGATGGCCACCCTGCGGCTCAAGGCCCGGTGGCTTCGCGGATGGCCTGAGGTCCTCATGCGCCTCAATGGAAACTGGGTGGAGGCCACGGGAGAGCTCCCGGTCCCGACGAACCTCGGCACCCCGGGTCTGCCGAACAGCCGGGCCGTGACCAATGCCGGCCCCGCCATCTACGAGGTCGCACATGCCCCGTCGCTCCCCGCTGCCGGCCAACCGGCCGTCGTCAGCGCCCGCCTCCACGACCCCGACGGCATCCAATCCGCCATCCTCTACTACCGGATCGATCCCTCCACCTCCTACACCGGCGTGCCGATGACGGACGATGGCCTCGGCGGTGACTCTCACCCGGGCGATGGCCTGTTCAGCGCCACGGTTCCGGGCCAGCCGGCGGGCACCCTCGTCGCCTTTTACATCGAGGCACGGGACACGGCCGCCGGGGTGACGCGCTTCCCCGCCCTGCGCAACGACAACAGCCCCGTTCCCGAAGGGGTGATCCTCTTCGGCGACGCCACCCCGAGCAGCACGTTCGGCGTCTACCACCTCTGGGTGACCAAGGACAAGTCGACCCGCTGGGGGGCGCAGCCCAATCTCAGCAACGAGTCGTGGGATTGCACCTTCGTCTACGGCGACCGGATCATCTACGATGTCCTGGGGCGGTTCTCCGGAAGCCCCTATCACCAGCAGTTCACCACTCCCGACGGCGCCCTCTGCCATTACAAGTGGACCTTCCCCGACGACGACAAGTTCCTCGGGGCAACCTCCTTCAACAAGATCCACCAGCCGGGCAACGGCCCCGGGGATGACGACACCCTGCAGCGGGAGCAAACCGGCTACTGGCTCCTCCGGCAGATGGGGCTTCCCTGGAACTACCGCCGGTTCGTGGCGGTCTACGTCAACGGCGGGCGGCGCGGTGTGATGATGGAGGACACCCAGACCCCCGACTCCGATGTCGTCAAGGAGCGCTGGCCCAACGACAGCAACGGCTACCTGTTCAAGCTCCAGCCCTGGTTTGAGTTTGACGCGCCGGGCGTCGGTTTCGACAACGACTCCTGGAACACGCTCAACAATTTCACGACCCTCGGCGGGGAGAAGAAGCTGGCCCGTTACCGGTGGAACTACCTGATGCGAAAAACGCCCACCTCGGCCAACGACTACTCCAAGGTGTTCGAACTCGTCAACGCGGCCAACCTCCCCACCTCCAACCCCGGGGCGTACACCGCGGCCCTTGAGGCGGTGATGGACACGGAACAGTACATCCGCACCTTTGCGGTGGAGCACTCGGTGGGGAACTGGGACAGCGTCGGAAACAACAACGGGCAGAACATGTACGGCTACGCCGGGCAGACCAACCGGTGGCAGCTCCTGGTCTGGGACTTGAACATCCTGCTGGCAAGCTCGACGGGCCCCGACGGCCCCACGGGCGATGACTTGTTCAAACTGGACGGGGCAAACACCCCGCTTGCAAACCTCGTTGCCTTCCCGAAATACAAGCGGGCGTACTGGCGCGCCTACAAGGAGCTGGCCGATCGGTGGTATGTGGCCACCAACTACTCCCCGCTCATGGACGCCAAGTTCGCGGCCCTCACGGCCGAGGGGATCGGAGCGGCCACCCCGGCCCCCATCAAGTCCTACATGTCCGCGCGGCTCGGGTACCTGAACAGCCAGCTCGCATCGATCCGGACCAACTTCACCCTCGCCACCAACCTGGTCTGGCTCGCCGACGGCAACCTGGCCACGATCGCAGGGGCAGCCCCGGTCGAGGCCAAATCCATCCTGTTCAACGGGCAGGAGCTCCCCATTGTCTGGGTCACCCCCACGCGCTGGCGCATCTCGTTCCCCGCCCCCTGGGGCACGAACAGCTTCACCCTCCAGGGGTATGATCTCTGGGGCAATGCCCTCACGAACGTCTCCGGAGTCGTGCAAGTCGTGAACACGAATCTTCCCCCTCCTGCCTCCGGGAACCTGGTGATCAACGAAATCCAATACAATCCGGCGACCCCGGGGGACTCCTTCGTCGAGCTTTACAACCGCTCCCCGAACTACACCTACGACCTCTCGGGCTGGAGGATGGATGGACTTGGTTACACCTTCCCGCCAGGGAGCTACATCACCAACGGCCAGTACCTTGTCCTGGGCAAGGACCGCTTTGCGATATTCAGCCTCCACGGGGCCAGCGCAGTCCCGTTCGACATCTTCTCCCAGGATCTCTCGCCCGAGGGGGGCTCGCTTGCGCTGGTGGAGCCCGGAGCCACGCCTGACCAGGACACCCCGGTCAGCCGGGTCCGGTACGAGGCCCGGGCCCCATGGCCTGCGTCCGCCAATGGCACGGGTGCCTCGCTTCAGCTCGTCGACGCCTCGCAGGACCCCGGCCGGGTGGCCAACTGGGCCAGTGTCGAGCGGCACTGGCAGTTCTTCAGCGTAACGACCAACTTCAACAACAACCGGCTCCAGCTCTGGCTCGACGCGGCGGCGGACCTCCGAATCGATGACCTCTCGGTGGTCGCCGGCACCGTCCCGGGCGTCGGGGGCAATCTGGTCAAGGATGCGGACTTTGAGGGGATCCTCACGACAAACCTGGGCGGACCGTGGGTGATTACCGGAATCGCCTCCGCCCCGACGGCGCTCGCCACCGACGCGGCCCATTCGGGAACCAACAGCCTGGCGCTCCGATTCGCCTCCCCGGGGAGCACCTCGGTAAACGTCTTCCAGGACCTGCCGCTCGCGGTCACGAACGGCACCTACACCCTGAGCCTCTGGTATCTCCCCAACCCCGGGGCCAGCAACCTGGTCGTCCGGCTCGGCAGCGGGTTTCGCACAAACATCCTCGCCAAGGCACTCCTCTCCACGCCCGGCCGATCCAACAATGTGGCCCGAGCCCTGGCCCCCTTCCCGGGGCTCTGGCTCAACGAGGTCCAGGGACCCAACGCACACGGGGTGACAGACAACACCGGACACAGCGGCCCATGGGTCGAGCTCTACAACGGTGGCCCGGTGCCGGTGGATCTCTCGGGAAGCTTCTTGTCGCCCGATTACACCCGGCTTGACCCGTGGACGTTCCCCTCCGGCGCCACGCTCAACGCCGGTGAATACCGGATCGTCTTCGCCGACGGACACCCGGAGCGATCGACGGCATCCGAGTGGCACACCTCGTTCACCCTGCCGCCCGGGCAGGGTTCGGTGGCCCTGAGCCGCACGCTCCCGGGGGAGGTTCAGATCCTCGACTACCTGAACTACGATGCGCTCCCGGCGGAGCTGACCTACGGATCATTTCCCAATGGCCAGTCCTTCGACAGGATGATCCTCTCCGCCCCCACTCCCGGTGCCCCGAACTCGGCCCCCGAGCCCCCGCAGCACCTCGTGATCAACGAGTGGATGTCGGCAAACTCCAGCGCACTCCTCAACCCGACGACAGGGAAGTACGACGACTGGCTGGAGATCTACAACCCCAGCCCGGTTCCCTCACCCCTCTCGGGCCTTTACCTGAGCTCGGCCTCAGCGACCCCGTTGCAGTACCTCGTGCCCCAGGGATACATCCTCCCGCCCCACGGTCACCTCCTGGTCTGGGCCGACAAGGG
>DMJJ01000584.1:8568-9018 GCA_003452185.1 Verrucomicrobiales bacterium
GGAACCCTCGGGATCTATGCGCCCGATGGCTCCCCGGTGGACGTCGTCCACTATGGCCCTCAGCTCTCGAACGAGGCAGACGGCCGCTGCCCGGATGGCGCCCCCACACTCGTCATCCTGGCCAGCCCGACCCCGGGATCCGCCAACGACTGCTCAGGGATCAGCCTGCCGCCGACTCTCACCCCCATCGGAGACCAACTGGTCCACCAGGGGGAGACCCTCAGGCTTCAGGTGACAGGGACGGACTGGAACACCCCGCCGCAGCCCCTCTCCTATTCCCTCGCCACCGGTGCGCCGCCAGGGATGACAATCGATGGGACAACCGGCCTGCTGGTCTACCAAGTGCCGGCCAATGCCCCGGTGCAACCGCACCTCGTGACCGTCCAGGTCACCTCAAGCGCCAATCCTCCCCTCTCGGCTACCGCCTCATGGACCCTCTACGTTCTCCCA
>DMJJ01000369.1 GCA_003452185.1 Verrucomicrobiales bacterium
TGGTCATCAACGAGATCTTCTACCACGCCCCGGCCGACATCCCCAACCTCCAGTGGGTGGAGTTGTTGAATGACGGAGACCAGGGGGTGGACCTGGCGGGGTGGCGGCTGGCCAAGGGGGTGCGATTCCGGTTCCCCGCGGGTGCACGGATTGAGCCTCACGGGTTTCTGGTGCTCTGCTCGGATCCGGACCAGTTTAAGCGATACTACACTGTTCCGGTTGCGGGCCGATTCGAGGGATCGCTGAAAAAGGGGGGCGAGGCGTTGGAGTTGCGGGATGCCGGGGAGGGGGTGGTGGACGCGGTTGAGTTCTCGGATCGTCCTCCGTGGCCCCGCGGTCCCGCGGGGCACACCGCGTCGCTCGAGCGAATCTCTCCCGCGGCGTCCGGGCTGGGGCTGGAAAATTGGACCGGCTCCCCGCTCTCCGAGGACGACGCGACTCCGGGAGGAACTCCTGGAAAGGCGAACGCCGCGTTTGCCGCCACCCTTCCACCGGTGATCGACCGGGTGAGCTTCCGTCCCGCCCGGGTCAAACCGGGCGAGGCGATCCAGGTCGAGGCGCACCTGGCACGTCGCGGGCCGGTGAAGCAGATCGAGTTGCTTTACCGCCTTGTGGGTCCGGGGCTCCCTGGGGAGGAGCGTTCCGTTCCGATGAGCGCGGGGGGGGCTGAAGGGCTCTACGAGGGGACCGTTCCCGGGCAGGCGGCCGGTGGGGTGGTGCGGTTGCGGGTGCAGGCGACCGATGCTGCCGGGGTTCGCCGGATTTTTCCGAGCCCGACCGAGCTGCAGCCTGCCCTCTCGTGCCTGGTCTGGACGAACCTTCCCGTGGGGCGCATTCCCGTGGGGGTCATCCTGCACGTCGATCCGGCGGATGTTGCGGCCTCCGACGCGGATCGGGGAAGTGAAGCCGGGGACTTCAGCCCCGAAGGGCAGGGTCGCTTTCAGACCCGGATGGAGCTGGATCGGCAGCTCGACCTGCCGGGGCTCTGGACCTCGCTCATGCTCAGTAACCCGCCTCCCGTGTCGAATCAGGAGCCGATCCGGGCCTTGTTTGCCCGCAAGCTACAGGATCGGGATCAGTTGGAGCACCAGCTCCTGGCTCCGAAGGGACCGCAGAAGGGGGGTGGAGGAATGCGTGAGCAGATAACCCCATTCAAGGCACGGCTTGTGGAGGAGCTCTCGCCGCTCGTGAGCGCCGGACAACGGGCCCTCTTGGAACGGTGGCAGGCGGTGTCCGGAGAGGGGGGTGGGGGTCCGGGTGGAAACCCCTCCCAGATGCTTCGCCAGTTCATCCCGCTCGAGGCCGGGTACATGCATCTCGGCCTGGCGGCCCGGCTGGAACCCTCCCAGGCCGCGGCGGTTCGGAATGTCTATGCGACGGCATTTCAGGAGCGCGAGGCCTTGGTGCCCCTGCTGAAAAAGGTGATGGGTGGGCCGCAGAACGGGCCGAGCCAGGAGGGGGAGGACCTGCAAGCCCGGGCCATGGCCCTCGAGCCTTCTGTCGACGCGAAGCTGAAGGGGGTGCTGTCGCCCTCGCAATCGCGGGAGTTCCTTGCGTGGCGGATCGCCCAGATGCCTCCCTTCATGCGAAAGGGGCTGCCGAAGCTCCCCGAGTCCCCGGCCGGCAACGCGGCGTTCGTCTACGTTGAACCCGGCTCTTCCGAGCCTAAGCTGTATGACTTTGTGCAGGCTCCGACCCGCAGCGGCGGATGGAAAGTGCACTTTGCCCGGGATGGATCGCTCAATGGGATGACCGGCATCGACCTGATCCTGGAGGCAAGCGAGCGCTGGGTTCTGGCCGAGCCGCTCGCGTTCGAGTTTCACCGCCGCGCGGGGCTTCCCGCCCCCCTGACCGATTTCGTGCGGCTCTGGGTGGATGGCCAGCTGGTGGGCTACCGTCTGCTGATCGAGCAGCCCAACAAGTCGTTCCTGCGTCGGAACGGACTCCGGGACGACGGCAATCTTTACAAGGCGAACTGGACCGGACGCGGGCTCGTTGGCCAGAACCAGAAGCGGACGAACCTCCAGGGGACGCACGAGGACCTGATCCAGCTGGTCGACCAGCTCGAAAAATCGAAGTCCAGTCCCGACGAGCAGTGGGGAATCATCCGGCGTCAGCTCGACGTGGCCGAGGTGCTCAACCATTACGCGGCCCGCATGCTGATCTCGGACTGGGATGGGTTCTTCAACAACTACTACCTCTACCACGATCTCCATGGCAGTGGCCGGTGGAGCCTCTTCCCCTGGGATGAGGACAAGACGTGGGGTGAGTACGACGGCCCGAAGGGGCGGTTGCTGCATGACATGCCCCTGCTGTACGGGTCGGAGCAGGACCGCCCGCCTGGAGGCAAGCCGGGGGATCCCGCGCCTCAGGGCATCAATCCCGGTTCCTGGTGGCGGCCGGGAGGCTATGTCTCCAAGCCCGTGCTGGCGAACCCAACCTTCCGCAAGCTCTTCCTCGCCCGGATCCGTGAGCTCCTGGAGACCGAGTTCAAGGAGGAGCGCCTCTTCCCGTACGTGGATGCGATGCAGGAGCGGCTCTCGGAGGAGGTTGCGATCCGGGCCGGCCTGCGTCAC
>DMJJ01000096.1:0-3364 GCA_003452185.1 Verrucomicrobiales bacterium
GTGCGGCCGATCCGGTGGACGTAGTCCTCGGGATGCTGCGGGACGTCGTAGTTCACCACGTGGCTGACGTCGGCGATGTCGAGTCCGCGGGAGGCGATGTCGGTGGCAACAAGCACTTCGAACTTGCCGTCGCGGAATCCCTGGAGGGCGCGTTCCCGCTCCTGCTGCGTCCGGTTGGAGTGGAGCACGGCGACGGCGTGGCGCTTCTGCTTGAGGAGGGCGGCGATGGTGTCAGCCCGGTCCTTGGTGCGGCAGAAGACGATCACGGAATCGTACTCCACGCGACTCAGGAGCTCCAGGAGGAGGTCGCGTTTCTGGGAGTCGGAGACCGGGTAGACGACGTGCCGGATGGTTTCCGCGGGGGAGCGGCGGGCGCCGATCTCGACGGTCTCCGGGTTCTGCATCGCCCACTGGATGAGGGTCTCGATCTGGGGCGGGACGGTGGCGGAGAAGAGTGCAGACTGTCTTTGGCGGGGGCACTTCTCGACGATCTTCCGGACATCGGGGAGGAATCCCATGTCGAGCATCCGATCGGCCTCGTCCAGGACCAGGTGCTCCACCTTGTCGAGAGAGAGGCTCCTCTGCCCGAGGTGGTCGAGGAGGCGGCCCGGGGTGGCGACCAGGACGTCGATGCCGGCCTGGATGTCCTCACGCTGCTTTCCGTAGCCCACCCCGCCGAACATGACGCTTACCCGGAGTTGTGTGAACCGGGCGAAGTCGCGGATTGCGGTCTCAACCTGGGCTGCGAGCTCGCGGGTCGGCTCCAGCACCAGCATGCGGGGGCCGCCGAGCTTCCCCTGAATCAGCTTGGAGAGAAACGGGAGGGCGAAGGCGGCCGTCTTGCCGGTGCCCGTGGCGGCCATCGCGAGCATGTCGCGCCCCTGCAAAAGGACCGGGATCGCCGCGAGCTGAATCGGGGTCGGCTCCTCATAGCCCAGGGTGGTAAGGGCGGCGACCACGCGGGGATCGAGGCCGAGGGTCGAGAATCCGCCCGGGGCTGGGGTGTCTGAATCGGTTGGGCGGAAAGGCATGGATCGGAATCTAACCCGTTTCCCCCTCCGAGTTGACTTCGGAGGGCTTCCCGGCGACCTTTCGGGGCTGGGCGGAGAAGGAGCCGCCCGGACCCCCGTCCCGTTCCTGCGGCCGCAGCGCACGATCCGGGGGTGCCACTCTCTATTCCCAAGGACGGCGGTTCGGATGATCGAAGTCAAGCTCGATGAGGGCGACAAGCTCGACTGGGCGCTCAAGACCTTCAAGAAGAAGGTCATGAAGTCTGGTCTTCTGAAGGAGCTGCGCAAGCGCCGGCACTACACGAAGCCGAGCGAGGCGAAGGCCATCAAGTCAGCGGCCGCTCGTCGCCGCGGCAAGACCAAGAAGCCCCGGCCTGCGGCGTAGGCCGCACACCGGGACTCTCGTTCCGCTGAAGCAGCTCCGGGGCTACTTGCCCTGGAGCTGCTTTGCCGTTTTCTCCACCTCGGCCATCACGCGCAGCAGGTTGCCGCCCCAGATCTTGGCGATCTGCGCCTCGGTGTAACCGCGACGCACGAGTTCGAGCGTCACGTTGAACGACTCTTGCGCATTGTTGAAGCCGTCGATGCCGCCACCGCCGTCGAAGTCGGAGCTGATGCCGACATGGTCGATGCCGATGAGCTTCACGGCATAGTCGATGTGGTNNAAGGCGGCCGTCTTGCCGGTGCCGGTTTGCGCGCTGCCGATCAGGTCTCGGCCCCCCATCAGGATCGGGATGGCACGGAGCTGGATGGGGGTCGGTTCGACGTACCCCATCGCCTTCACCCCCTGGATGATCTGGTCTGCAAGCCCGAAGTTGCCAAATGCCATGGCTATGAACCTAGCGGGGAGGGGGCGGGGTGGAAAGAATTTCATTTTCAAAGTCGTCGTTTTTGAGAACCTTCCCCATCCGTCCCATCCATGAGCGACGACCTGTTAATGGTGGCCGACTCCGAGCGCGACGCAGACATGCTGTACGCCGTTGGCATGTTTGTGCCGGACCCCTTTGTCTACCTCCGGATCCGTGGCCGCCCCCTGATCATCCTGAGCGATCTGGAGGTTGACCGCGGCCGCCGCGAGGCCCCCCATTGCCGGGTGATCTCCCACTCGGATGTGGTTCGCCGGCTGGAGCGGGAAGGGGTCCGGCACCCCGACATGGCCCAGGTGATTCGCTGGGTCCTGTCAGATCGGGGGGTCCGCCGGGTCACCGTCCCCGCCTCATTTCCGCTCGGGCTGGCATGCCGCCTCAAGAAGATCGGCCTCAAGGTGAAGCCCCGGCAGGGGGAGCTCTTTCCCGAGCGGGAAATCAAGCGCGCCGACGAGGTGAAGAAGATCAGCGCCGCCCTCACCATGGCGGAGGTCGGCCTGGCGGAGGGGATCCACGCGATCAAGAACTCCCGGGTGGGACGGGGCCGCAGGCTGATGTACCGAAACTCCCCCCTGACGTCGGAGCGGCTCCAGGGGATCATCGCAGCGGCGGTGATGCAGGTCGGGGGAATTGCCGCCAATACGATCGCCGCCGGAGGCGCCCAGACCTGCGACCCCCATGAGCGGGGCCAGGGGGTCCTGCATGCCGGGGAGCCGATCATCCTGGATGTTTTCCCACGCTCGCAGAAAACCGGGTTCTTTGGCGACATCACCCGCACGGTCGTGAAGGGGCGGGCAAGCGATGCGGTTCGGGGCCTTTACCGCACCGTTGAGGAGGCTCAGGACCTGGCTTTCTCGCTGATCCGGTCCGGTGCCGTTGGCGGTGATATCCACGCCCAGGTGCAGGCCCATTTCATCGCCGCGGGATACAAGACCCGCCGAGCCCAGGGTCGCATGCAGGGGTTTTTCCACGGCACCGGGCATGGGCTCGGGCTCGACCTCCACGAGCGGCTCCGGCTTGGAACCCACTCCCCCCACAAGCTCAAGGCAGGACAGGTGGTGACAGTCGAGCCGGGCCTCTATTATTCAGGGATCGGCGGCGTTCGACTCGAGGACGTGGCCCTGGTGACACGGACCGGGGGGAAGAACCTCACGCGGTTCGAGAAGGTGCTCGAAGTCTGATCCCCGCCTCCCCCGTGGGGTAGGGGAGGGGAGGGAAGCCGTTCCCCGCGGAATCCTCTCTTGTCGTCGCTCCGCTCGACGGAACGCGGTCCTCTCACCCTCGGAAAGCAGAACGGGCGGATCTTGTTTCCAAGATCCGCCCGTCGCAATGATTGATGTTAAGGCCTGCGCGGTGGCTGGCCCAGGGGGCTCAGGCCTTCTCGACGACTTCCTTCTCGCGATCGGCCATGGCGGCCTTGCGGCTCAGGCGAACGCGGCCCTTTTCGTCGATTCCGAGGCACTTCACCCAGATCTCGTCGCCCATCTT
>DMJJ01000096.1:3718-10903 GCA_003452185.1 Verrucomicrobiales bacterium
TCGACGAAGCAGCCGAATTCCTTGATGGTGACAACCTTGCCGCGGTAGATCTTGTTGATCTCGGCCTCGGCAGTCATCCCCGTGATCGCCTCGCGGGCGATCTTCATCCCTTCGGCAGAGGTGGAGTAGACGTTCACCGTGCCATCGTCCTCGATGTTGATCTCGCAACCTGACTCGTCGACGATCCGCTTGATGTTCTTCCCGCCCGGCCCGATGAGGGCGCCGATCTTCTCCGGGTTGATCCGGAGGGTCTCGATGCGCGGGGCATACTTGCTGAGCTCGGGGCGGGGGGCGGCCAGGGTCTTGGCCATCTCCTCGAGGATCGCGAGGCGGGCCACCCGGGCCTTCTCGACGGTCTCGGTCATGATCTTGTGCGGAATCCCGCGAAGCTTCAGGTCGAGCTGGAACCCGGTGATCCCCTTCTCGGTGCCGGCGATCTTGCAGTCCATGTCGCAGAACGCGTCTTCCCAGCCGATGATGTCGGTGAGGAGCTCATAGCGCTTGATGCGATACTTGTCATCGTTCTCGGTGCAGATGCCGATGCTGATGCCGGCCACGGGACGGATGACCGGGACGCCGGCATCCATCAGGGCCAGGGAACCGCTGCACACGCTGGCCATCGAGGTGGAACCGTTCGATTCCATGATCTCGCAGGTGATCCGGACGGCGTAGGGGTAGGTGCTGAGCGGGATCATCGGCTCGAGCGACCGCTCGGCCAAGGCCCCGTGACCAATCTCGCGACGGCCAGGGCCGCTGATACGGCCGGTCTCGCCGACGGAGAAGTTGGGGAAGTTGTAGTGGAGAAGGAACTTCTTCTGGTTCTGGCCGCCGGTGTAGGAGTCGAACTCCTGGGCGTCCTCCGTGGTGCCGAGGGTCACGAGCGCGATCGCCTGGGTTTCACCCCGGGAGAAGAGCGCCGAGCCGTGGGCCCGGGGAAGCATGCCGGTGTCGCCACCGATGGGGCGGATCTGGTCGAACTTCCGGCCATCGAGCCGCTTTCCGCTGTTCAGGATCAACCCGCGGACACCTTCCTTCTGGATGTGGTAGAAGGCCTCCTTGATGACGGAGTCGGTGACCTTCTCGGCCCCGTACTTCTCGACCAACTTGGCGCCGACTTCGTCGGCGATCGCCTTGCAGGCGGCCTCCCGGGCGAGCTTGCCCGGGGTGAGGAGCGCGGGGACCATCCGGTCAGCCGCCATCGACTTCGCGTCGTTGAGGATCTCGTCCGGGACGACGATCACGTCAATCTTCCGCTTGGCCTTCCCGGCCCGGGCGGCGAGCTCCTTCTGCGCCTGGATGAGGGGCTGGCAGGCCTCCTGGCCGAAGGCGAGAGCCGCGTTGAAGTCAGCCTCGCTGATCTCCTTCGCGGAGCCCTCGAACATCACCACATCCGAGGAATTCCCGACGTAGACCAGGTCAAGGTCGCTCAGCGCCTGCTCGGCGTGCGTCGGGTTGACAATGAACTTGCCGTCGATGCGTCCGATGCGGACCGCGCCGAGCGGGCCATCCCAGGGGATATCGCTGACCGTGAGGGCCGCGGAGGCACCCAGGACGCTGAGGATGTCCGGGTCATTCTCCCCATCGGCGCTCAGCACGATGGTTTGAACCTGAACTTCGTTGAACCAACCCTTGGGGAAGAGGGGGCGGATGGGGCGGTCGGTAAGGCGGCAGGTGAGGATCTCCTTCTCCGTCGGGCGGCCTTCCCGCTTGAAATAGCCGCCAGGGAACTTACCCGCGGCAGCCGCCTTTTCACGATAATCTACGGTGAGGGGGAAGAATTCCTGTCCCGCTTTCGCCTTGGTGGCCGCCACGGCGGCAACGACGACGATGGTTTCACCCATTTGGACGGTCACCGAACCGTCGGCTTGCTTGGCAAGTTTGCCAGTCTCGATGGTGATCTGTTTGTCTCCCGATTGGGCAGTGATTTTATGGCTCATTTTTTAATGGGCGCCCATCGGCTTGAGGAACTTCATTGAAGGCCCTTGCCTGGCACTCAATGAAATTACCCATCGCCGATGGGCGGTGGCGCTGTTGATTACATCATCCCTGCGGGGGGGCCGGCGCGCCTCCGGTTCCCGCCGGGTGGAATCACTACAGGGTGACTCCGGGTCTGTTCATCCGAAGCAAGGAAAGTTGAAACCTGGCAGGGTGGGGCCGGGCATCTCCAAAACTCAAGAGAACGGGGCTCAGCCAACTCACCCGTGGCTGTCCTCGATTACTTGCGAAGCTTGAGCTTCTTCGTGATGGCCTGGTAACGGCTCGTATCGGTCTGGTGGAGATAATCCAGCAGACGACGACGCTGCCCAACCATCATCAGAAGACCACGGCGGGAGCTGTGGTCCTTCTTGTTCTTCTGAAGGTGCTCCGTAAGCTCGTTGATCCGCTCAGTCAGGATGGCAATCTGGACGTCCGCAGATCCGGTGTCCTTCTCGTGCAACTGAAAAGTCGTGATCAATTTCGATTTTTCCATAATTCCGCTTTTCTCGCTTCGGTAATAAAGCCGAGACATTAGGGTTACGCCCTGCTGCCTGTAAAGATATTTTCCCGGACGGTACTGGTCACCATGGTAAACTCACCACCACAAACTTAGCTTAAGTCAGGGTTGGGGTTACTTTTTTGCCGGCAGGGGGCGGATCTTGATGTTTCGGAAAGAAACCTGCCCATGATCCCCCTGAAGGGCGATGAATCCGGTGGGGGACTTGGCAAAGAGCGGCATGCTGGCGAATTTGCTCTTGGCAACCCTGGCCTTGAAGTCGTCGCTCCCCATAACGTAGTCGAAGTACTTCACGCCATTGATGATGTGCTCGCAGCGTTCAGGCGTGATCCGAAGGATCACCTGATTCCATTCGCCGGCCGGCTTCGTGGCGTCGAGGGTTTGGCCGGTCTTCGGGTCGACCGGGGGCTGATAGAGGGCATAGAGCCATCCGCACTTTTGGGCGTCATGGGCCTCCTTGTTGTCCTCGAGCTGGAATTCCGGCCCGGTCGCCCAGGCTGCCCCCCCCTCCTCGGTGACATGGAACATGATGCCGCTATTCCCCCCCTTGGAGATGTTGTATTCGAGGCGGAGCTCAAACGAATCGAACTGCTCCTTGGTGACGATGTCCCCTGCGTTGTGCGGGTCGACGCATGCCAGGGTTCCATCCTTGACCTGCCACCCGGGCTTGATGCCGGGCGACTTGAAATTGTGCCAACCCTCGAGGGTCTGTCCATCGAAGAGGAGTTTCCAGCCCGCGGCCTTCTCCTTCTTGGTGAGGGCGTTCAGTTTCCCCTCGGCGGCGGGGCTCGAGAGGGTGATGGCGGTGCTCAGGGCGACCAGGGCGACAATCAGAGGGCGGGTCTGGATCATGGGTGTTTGGTGGTTGATTGGGTAAATGGACGACGGAGACGGCGGGGAATTCAATGGGGCTGGGTCACCCGAGGGACCGGAGGACCCCAGCCATCTGGAGCGCGGTCTCCGCCGCTTCCACGCCCCGGTTTCGACGGGGGTCGAGGCACCGCTCCCGGGCCTGTTCCTCGTTCTCGAGCAGCAGCACTTCGTGGATCACCGGGACACGCCAGAGGACCTGGATGTTCACGAGCGCCTGGGTGACGCTCTCACCGATGTGCTGCGCGTGGGTGGTGGCACCGCGAAGGATCACCCCGAGGCAGATGATACCCGAGGCGCGCGGGGTGAGCCGCTGGGCAAGCGAGGCCGCGACGACCGGGATCTCGAATGCCCCGGGGACCCGGATCACCTCGACCTCCGCCACGCCGGCGCGCTCCAACGTTGCCTTGGCGGCCTTGAGCATGCTGTCCACGTAGCGGGCGTTGTAGCTCGAGGCCACGATGCAGAAGTGGCCCCCGACGCGGGTTCGCTTGCGCGAGGAGGTGACGGTTTTGAGCATGGTTCAGGGGATGGCTCTGGCTCCGCCGGCTCTCAGCCGAGCAGGTGCTCGATCACCATCTGGTCCAGGGCCTGGTAGTCCCGGTCGGCGATCAGCCTTTGGGCCTGCTTCTCGTCGAAGGTCTGAACCTTCTCCACCAGCCGAAGGAACGTCCTTCGGCTGTTGTCGAGGTGGGCCAGCCAATGTTCCACCTTGGTGGTGCGGAACGGGTGGACATCAAAACAGACGAACTCGCCGTTGCGCCCGTAGCCGTTGCGCATCAGGACGCGCACCTGGTTGAACGCGGACCGGAGGTTGGTGCTGCCAAACGGCTTGTCCTGGTCGTACTTCAGGCCGTTCTGGTCGTTGAGGTGCACGGACCAGAGCTTCCCGAATGACATCGCGAAATCGATTTCATCCGCCGGATCAAGCCCGGCCAGGATGCAGTGGGCGCTCTCGATCAAGGCCCCGGTGCGCTTCGGATCCCGGGTCTGGCTGGCAACGGCGAGCACATGTCCGATGGTCGGGACGTAGGCGTGATCCATCGGTTCATTCGGCTTCGGCTCGATCGCCAGGCGGATCTTTTTGTCGTGGGCCAGCATCTTGTCGAAGGCCTCCACGAGGAGTTCCACGCTCCGGAGCCCGCTCTTCGATTCCCGGAGGTAGGTCCCTTCCCGGGCCAGCCAGAGGACCAGAATGTCGGTGCCGAGCTCACGGGCGATGTCGATCGATTGCAGGGAGCGGTCGATGGCGTATTGCCGGCACTTGCGGTCGTTGCTCGTGTAGGCGCCGTCGATGGTGTTCGGGCTGAACCAGAGCCGCGGGGCGACCATCTCGGCAACCACCCCGGCGTCATCCAGCCGACGCCGCAGCTGGCGGGCTTCCTTGAGGACCTGGGAATGGGACTTCGAATCGATGTCGGGCACCGCGTCGTCGTCATGGAACATCATGGCGTCGAACCCCAGCTTCTTGAGCGCCGAGAGCTTCCAGTCAAACGACTGGGCGGGGCGGGTCGTGGGGCCGTAAGGGTCGGCACCCTCGCTGATGTTCCACGGGCCAAAGCAAAAACGGAAATGACTCTTCTTCGCCATAGTTGTTGGGCGGGGAAAGTAGGCAGGGAGACGGAGGAAGGAAAGGGGAAACGGCGGGCAGGGAGTCCGGGGCCTGGCTCACGGTTTGGCATGCGAGTCGCTACCTGCGTGGATGTTGTGGAGCCTATACTGAAGATAGACGACTTGTGGGTGGAGTATCCGAGTCGCGAATCGAAGGGCAGGATCCAGCAGGCGGTCAAGGCTTTGAGCCTGACTGTGAACCGGGGTGAGGTGTTCGGGTTCCTGGGGCCAAACGGGGCCGGGAAGACCAGCACCATGAACGTCCTGCTGGGGTTTTGTCCGCCGACACGCGGCAATGCCTACCTGTTTGGCACCAGCGTGCGGGAAACTTTTGCCCGCCAGCGGATCGGGTATTTGCCCGAGCTCACCTACTACTACAAGTTCCTGACCGCGGAGGAGATCCTCCGGTTTTATGCCCAGATTTTTGGCATCCCCCGAGCCGTCGCGGAACAGCGAATCGACCTGGTCCTCAAGCTCGTGGAGCTGGACCACGCCCGGCGTCGGCCGATCAAGACCTACTCCAAGGGAATGCAGCAGCGGGTGGGCTTGGCCCAGGCCCTGATCAATGACCCGGACCTCCTCATCCTCGACGAGCCGACGAGTGGCCTCGACCCGCTTGGACGGATGAAGGTCCGCCAGATCATCCAGCGCCTGCGAAACGAGGGAAAGACCGTCTTCTTCTCCTCCCATGAGCTGGGGGAGGTGGAGACCGTTTGCGACCGGGTCGGAATCCTCATCCAGGGTGAGATGCGGGTGGAGGGGAAGGTCTCCGACCTCCTCCAGCAACATTACGGGAACCTTGAGCAGCTCTTCATGGAGATCGTGGGCTGCAACGCGGCTGCCTGAGTGATTTTTTTATCGGTCCTTGTGCCATGAACAACGTAGTCCCCCTCCAGTCGACCCCGCTTCGGTGCAGCGGCCCGGCCGTGGAATTCAGGAGCTCCCCCGCCTCCCGGGTCTGGGCGATCGCCACGGTGGTGATTCGCGAGCTCTGCCGTCGGAAGGACTTCTATGTGCTGTTCATCCTCACGGCCTTGATCTCGGTGACCCTCGCCTCGGTGAACATCTTCGGGGATGACAAGGTGGTTCGCTACCTCAAGGAGATCTGCCTCCTGCTGATCTGGGTCTCCTCGCTCGTCATCGCTATCGTGACCACGGCGCGTCAGATTCCCTCCGAGCGGGAGAATCGAACCCTCTTTCCCCTCCTCGCCAAGCCGGTGTCGCGCGGCCAGCTGCTGATGGGAAAGTTTGTCGGCTGCTGGATGGCCGTTGGGCTCTGCCTCCTTTGCTTCTACCTCTTCTTCGGCCTGCTCAGCGGAATCAAGGAACAGTCGTGGCCGGTGCTCGCCTATTTGCAGGCGATGCTTCTCCACTGGGCGATGCTCGCCATGGTGGTCTCAATGACCCTCCTCGGCTCGATCGTCTTTGCTGCTCCCTCGTCCAATGGAACCATCCTCCTGGTGGTCACGGGCGGCATCCTGTTCGTGGGCTCCCATCTCAACAAACTGGCCATTGGGCTCCCCGAGCCGGGCCAGACCTTGGTGTACGGGCTCTACTACGTGCTGCCTCATCTGGAGCTCTTCGATGTGCGCGAGTTGCTGGTCCATGGCTGGGGCCTGGTCCCCGCGGCTCCGGTTGTCGGGGCTCTCGCCTACGCTGCCAGCTACAGCGCACTTTTCCTCGCGCTCGCCTCCTGGCGATTTCGCCGGATGCCGGTCAACACCTGATCCTGAAGCGCTCCCCTTTCCATCGCCCCTCCTCCGATGCGACTCGAAGCCCTCATCATCAGCCTCCTGGCCACGGTCTCCCTGAGCCTCTACGGGACGGTGGAGGGGGCCATGGACCGATGGGCCGCGGGGCGTCGGGATGGCAACGCGGGAATCCTCGGGACATTGCTTGGGGGCAGTCGGAAAATGTTCGCCACGCACTACTTCATCAAGGCGGACGCCTACTACCACAAGGGCTACTATCCAAGCATCTTTGACAGCCAGTCCGCCGAGTCCGAGGCCCACATCGCCTCCCACATGACGGAGGAGCAGGGGCATGATCAGGAGGAGGAACACGGCCCTGGCCACGCCCATGCTCATGAGCATGGCCATGAACACGCGGAGGTCGATTTTCACGGGCCGCCCCTCGATTGGCTCGATGCCTTCAGCCGGAATTTCCGCCCCAACCATCACTCTCATCTGGATGAGGATGGGGATGGGGAT
>DMJJ01000263.1 GCA_003452185.1 Verrucomicrobiales bacterium
ACGCTGAGGAACTGGAGCCCCGTGCGCCAGCTGTTGGGCCAGAGCACCGGGATCAGGGATCGCGGGGGAATGGAGGCAGGCGCCGCGCCCAGCTCCCTGAGACAGTGACGGCGGGAGAGCCCCCGCTGCAGGATGCTGGACACGAGCCCCGCGATGGGAAGCGCCAGGAGCCCAGCCCCCCCCAACAGGAGCGCCGCCGCCAGGAGCAGCCGCAGCCCATAGCTCAACACCGAGATCCGGGCGCTGGGAAGCACGCGACCCAGCCCCCGGAGGAACGTGTTCCACCACCCGGCGTAGATCTCCAGCACCGCCGAGAGCAACACCAACCCCCAGGCGACCCAGGTCACCTCGGGACGGGAGGTCTCCCCCGCACGCCAGGCCACGGTCAGGGTGCCGCCCACCCCCAGGACCACCAGGGCCCCGAACGCGAGATAGAGGAAGAGCCGCCGCGTCGAGGCGAGCAGCTGCCAGAGAAGCGGAAGGTTCGGCGCCCCCCCTGCCGCCACCTCGGCATGGCCCTCCGCCGTGAGCTCGAGCGCCCCGGCCATGGCGTAGGAGACATTCCGCCCGATCGAGGGAGAGAACCCAAAGTCGAACAGGATCGCCAGGGCGGAGAGCTCCACAAAGACGTAATACATCCCGAGCTCCCCCTTGCCGAGGGTGCCGGGGCGGAGGATCAGCGGAAGCAGGATGGCCGCCGTGCCGAGACGAATCCCGTTGAACGCCCAGGACCAGACGACGGGCGAGGAGTTGAGTCTTCGGATGACCTGGGCCAATGGCATGAATTCAGGCAGTCTCGTGCTCGCGCACCCGGGAACGCGCACGGCGCCGGGGGTTACACGCACGCTACGCGCGGGTACACGCCCCCGTGCTCTCACCCCGTTATCGACCCGTCAAGCCGCGTCTGAAGCCCGGCCTATCCCTCCTCCGACCGGCAGATGTGGAAGGCGTTCAAAGTGATCCGCAAAATAATCTATTGGCACACCCCCGGAATGCACCGATAGTTTCCATGTGCCGTGGTCGGGGAAACGCCCCGGTCTCCGGCCGCCGAACCCGGGCACGAGATCAGACGTCACATGGCAGCCTCGACAACCAGTTCCAGTTCCGCCGGGACCCCGGGATTTTCCCGTGCAGGGTCCCCGGCCCATGTCCCGTACGAGATCGATCCAACCAACCGGTTCCACTGGTACGAGAACCATTGGAAACGGGTCGCCCTCCAGCTGCTCCTCAAGCACTGCCCCGCCTCGGGGAAGACCATCCTCGACTACGGGTGCGGGCGTGGCGAGACCCTCGACATCTATTCCAAGTCCGGGTTCACGGTGACCGGCACCGACACCGACCCGGAGTGCGTCCGGCTGGCGGGCCAGTACGGCCGTTCGCTCCTCCTCAAGCCCGAGGCGGCGGTCGAACAGTTCGGCGCCCGGAGCTTCGACATCGTCACCTGCTTCCACGTCCTGGAACATGTCCCCTGCCCCATCAAGACCCTGGGGGATATCTCCAGCATCGCGCGGGACTACGCCCTCCTGGCGGTTCCCAACCTGCGACAGCTCCGGTGGCTCGGCACCCGGCGCATTGACCTGAGCTACGTCAACGAAGGGCATCTCCAGGCCTGGGACCACTGGCATTTCCTGAATCTCGCCGAGCGGTACTGCAACCTCGAGCTCGTGGAGTGGGGGTTCGATGCCACGATCCTCCCCGGGCTGAGCGAAGGGGTTGCGAAGGTGTTCGGCACCCGGGCGGTCATAGGGCTGGAGACCGGGCTCTTCCGGAAACTCTTCCCGTTCCATGGCATTTCGGTGATGGGGCTGTTCAAGGTGCGCAAGGGATGAGCGGACCTCGCCGCCGGCAATGGCCACCCCGCTGAAAGTCGCCTGGTTCACCTACTTCCCGGTCGAATGGCTGGAGGAGCTCCCCGAGGAGCTGCGGTCGCTCCCAAGGATGCATCCCGCCACCTGGCAGCGGGTCCTCCTGGGAGAGCTCCGGAACGACCCCTCCATCGAGCTGCACATCGTCGTCCTGAGAAAGCAATTCCCCCGCACCCTCTCGTTCCGCCAGGGAAACACCACCTTCCACTGCCTCAAGGTGCCAGGCGGACTCCGGGCCCCGTCGCTCTTCTGGCTCGATACAGTAATGGTCTGGAAGGCGCTCCGCGCCATACGCCCCGACGTGGTCCACGCCTGGGGAAGCGAGAACGGTGCAGCGCTCATCGCCGCCCGCCTCCGCTACCCGGCTGTCGTCACGATGCAGGGGTTGATGGGCTGGATGGTGGAGCTCGGCGTGGCGAACTCCTACCAGCGATTCGCGGCGCGGCTGGAGCGATGGAGCCTCCGACGCCTGCGGCACGTGACCGCGGAATCAAGCTTCGCCATCCGCTACCTCCGGGAACGCCACCCGGGGCTCGACCTCCGGCAGATCGAGCATGCCCCAAGCTGGGGATTCCATAACGTCCGCCGCACCCCTCCCGCGCCCGGCGCCCGGCTGCGGATCCTGGCGATCAGCACCCTCGGGCATGCCAAAGGGACCGACGTGCTGCTGGGGGGGCTCGACCGGATCCGGGCCGAGTGCGACTTCGAGGTGATCCTGGTCGGGGGGGCTGCCCCCGAGTTGCTGCAACAGTACCAGCAGTCGGTCTCCCCCGAGCTCTGGGGACGTCTCCGGTTCCTGAACCACCTCACCTCCGAGGAAGTCGCCCGGGAGCTCGGCGCCGCCTCGTTCCTCGTCTACCCCAGCCGGGCCGACAACAGCCCAAACGCCGTGAAGGAGGCCGTGGCGGCAGGCGTGCCGGTCGTTGCCAGCCGCATTGGCGGAATCCCCGACTACGTGATTCCGGGGGAGAACGGCTTCCTCTTCACCGCGGGGGATCCCGCCGCTTGCGCCGAATCGATCCGCTCCCTCCTGGGCCATCCCCGGATGAGCCGCGGAGAGGTGGAGCCCGGCACCCTGGCTCGGCTGCGCGACTATCTCTCGCCGGCCACCATGGGACGAAAGTTTCTGGAGGCCTACCGCGTCGCCGCGGTAGAAGGAAGCCGCCATGGCTAACCTCCGTCAACAGGCAGGCCTCCTGGTGAGCCGCGTCCGGAACGCCGGGTCGATCCTCTGGCGGCTGGAGGCCCGGCTCCGCGGCATCGAGCTCGGCGAGGGGTGCGTCATGGCAGGACGCCCCATCCTGAGCGTTGCCCCGGGATCCCGCTTCGTCCTCGGGGAGGGCGTTCACCTCAACAGCGCCCCCCGGACCAATCCCCTCGGATGCTTTCAACCCTGTGTCCTCCGCACCCTCGCCCCCGGAGCGGTGCTGGAGCTCGGCCGGGGCGTTGGGTTGAGCGGGACGGTGCTCGCGGCGGGACTCGAGATCCGGGTGGGGGAGGGAACCATCTTTGGCTCCGGGGCCATGGTCTTCGACAACGACTTTCACTTCCAGCAAGGGGAATGGGACTGGGGGTATGACTCCACGCGGAACGCGCGGCCGGTGCGGATCGGACGCGGCTGCTTCATCGGGGCCCGCGCCATCCTGCTCAAAGGGGTCACCCTCGGGGACCGGGCGATCGTGGGGGCCGGGGCCGTCGTAACCCGGGACGTCCCCGCGGGCCACATCGCCGTCGGCAACCCGGCCCGCATCCTCCCGCCCCGCGCATGACCGGGGATGAGGCCGCAGCCCCGTTCAACCCCGGCGCGACAGTGCCAGGCACTTGAGGTAGAGCGCCTCGGGGAATGTCGCCGGGTGGTCCGGGGGGTGCCCCGCCCGGTGAACCTCCCTCGCCTCCCCTCCGCCTCCGGCATCCCGCACTCCCTGGAGGGTTGCCTCAACAAATTCCTCCATCCGGACATGTGCAGAGCAGGAGGCCGCCGCCAGGATTCCCCCCGGCCGCACCCGCTGCCATCCCAGGCGGGCGAGCCGGCGATAGGCCTGGATGGCCCCCGCCCTCTCCGACTCCCGCTTGGCGAGCGATGGGGGATCGAGCACCACGAGATCGAACCCTGCGCGCTCCCCGGCCGCCAGCCACTCGAAGGCATCCGCCTGCACCGAGTCGTGCCGGCAGGCCCGCACCGCGGCGAGCCCCTCGTTGAGCCGGAAATTCCGCGCAGCCGACTCCAGCGCATGGCTGCTGATGTCGAGGTCCGTGACCGACGCCGCCCCGCCCCGCGCGGCGTACAGGGAGAACCCGCCGGAGAAGCTGAAGGCATTCAACACCCGCCGCCCCGCAGACACCGATTCCACCCACCGGCGGTTTTCCCGCTGGTCGAGAAAGAACCCGGTCTTCTGCCCCCGGACGACATCCGCCTCGAACGCAATCCCGGTCTCGAGAAACACCACCGGCCCCGGGGGAGCGGCTCCCCGGAGCACTCCCCCGTCCTGGAACCCGGCCGCCGCCGCAGCCCCCTGGAGGTTGCGGCTCAGCCGCAGGACCAGACGCTCCGGAGCCCATTCCGCAACCAGCTGGGGGATCAGCCCCGCGAGCAGCGGAAGCCAGACTCCCGAGTACACCTTGAGAACCAGTGTCGTGTCGTAGCGATCCAGCACCAGGCCGGGCCACCCATCGCTCTCTCCATGGATCCAGCGATGCCCCGTGGTCCGGGTGTCAAACAACCCCTCACGCCGTAAACGCGACTCCCGGATTCGGGCGGCCCACCAGTCCGGGGTGATCTGCACCGGGGACCCGGCATGCAACACCCGCAGCCGTATCGGTGAGTCGGGGTCGTAGAGGCCGATCGCGAGGAACCGGTCCTTCCGGTCGTAAACGACGGCAAGCTCCCCCGTGCGCCCCTCCCGGTTCTGCTCCCGGACGCTGTCGCTGAAAAGCCACGGATGCCCCGAGCGGAGCCGCGACTCGGCGACCGGGGAGACCCGCAGCCGAAGTCGGGGTTCGGGCTTTGAGGCCGGTGGCATTTGCATCCAGGGAACCCTACCAGCCCCCCCCAAGGCGTCGCCAGCCCGGAGCGGGCCCCGGGCTCCCGCGCCCCTCAGCCCGGATCAGACATCCGGGTGCGGTCGAGCTCCCCCTCCCACTGCGCCATTACGGCAGTCGCCAGGCAGTTGCCGACCAGGTTCACCATCGTGCGCGGCATGTCCATCAGCTCATCGACCCCCATGATCAGGATCAGGCCCTCGAGCGGCAGCCCGAAGCTGACCAGCGTCCCCGCCAGGATGACCTGGGAGGCCCGCGGCACCCCCGCCATCCCCTTGCTCGTGAGCATCAGGGTCAACATCATCGAAACCTGTTGCCCAAGGCTCAGGTCAACGTGCGCAGCCTGTGCGATGAACACCGAGGCGACGGCCAGATACAGGGTCGATCCATCCAGGTTGAACGAATACCCAAGCGGCATCACGAAGGAGACGATCCGCTTCGGCACCCCGAACGCGATCATCCGCTTCATCGCATCCGGCATCGCGGCATCGGAGGAGGTGGTCGAGAAGGCGAGGAGGGCCGGCTCCCGTATGCAGACAAGAAACCGCCAGACCGGGATCCGGCAGATCCAGGCAGCCGGCACGAGCACCGCGAGGAAGAAGAGGATCAGCGCGCCGTAGAGCGTCGCAACCAGCTTCGCCAAGTTCAGCAGGACGGAGAGCCCGCTATGCGCCACGGTGTAAGCCATCGCGGCCCCCACCCCCACGGGCGCGAGCTTCATCACGAGGCCGACAAACTTGAACATGACCTCCGCCAGGGCATCGCAAAAGGCGAGCATCGTCGCCCGGGCCGGGGCCGGGGCCTGGGTCATCGCAATGGCAAACAACAGGCTGAAACAGACCACCTGGAGCACATCATTGTTGGCGGCCGCGTCGAAGAAACTCTTCGGCACAATGTGCTCCACGATGCCCGCCAGGGTCACCTTCTGGGCTGTCGGCAGGTCGGCCGAGGCGGCGGGGGGCGGAAGCTTCATGCCGTCCCCAGGATGGGTCAGGTTCACGGCCCCGAGCCCGATGACCAGCGCGAGCGTGGTGACCACCTCGAAGTAGACGATCGCCTTGAGCGCCAGGCGCCCCACGGTCCGAAGCTCCCCCCCATGCCCCGCCACCCCCACCACAAGGGTCCCAAACACCAGGGGAACCAGGAGACACTTGATCAGCTTGAGAAAAACGTTCGAGAAGAGCTTCAGGTTGAGGCTGAACTCCGGCAGCCAGCACCCCAGCCCCACACCAATCCCCATCGAGATCAGGATCCAGTGCGTCAGGCTGAGACGTCGGATCAGGGAAGCCATGTCGGTGGGCGGGGGGGGGGTGGGGGAATCG
>DMJJ01000610.1 GCA_003452185.1 Verrucomicrobiales bacterium
GATGGAATCGGGGGGCGTCGCAGTTATGACTGGATGCGCCGGTGGATTGAGAATCCCCGGGGGCTGCGGCCAACGGCCCATATGCCCAGGGTGTTTCGGGGCCCGGCTGCCCCGGAGGAGGCCCGTGCTGTGGCGGCCTACCTCGCCTCCCTCAAGCCCGCGGCCTCGGAGGGGCTGGCTGACCCGGCCCCGTGGCGTCTCCTCGCTCCACCCCCCGCAGCCGCGGTCGCCGGGACCGAGGTGGGGCCCCTGTTTGAGTCGCTTCACTGCGCCGCCTGCCACACGCCTCCCGATGTGGCCCAGGCCGAGGAGGGGAAGATCCCGCTCCGGCACGTGAGGGAGAAATTCCCCGATGGCGCGCTGGCCGATTTTCTCCGCCGGCCCTCGGCCCGCTATCACTGGATCCGGATGCCGGATTTTCGCCTCACCGCCTCCGAGGCCTCGGCCCTGGCCGAAGGGTTGCTCAAGCTGGCTCCCGCTCCCGAGGGGGGGGCAGCGCCCCCGGCCCCCGCCGAGGCGGCACTCCTCGAGAAGGGGAAGGGCTTGGTGCAATCGTCCGGCTGCCTGAACTGTCATCCCCATTCCCTCGAAAACCGTTCCCGGGCGCCGCAGTTCGACACCTTCAAGCCGGAATCGTGGACTCGGGGCTGTCTCGCGACGGGCTCGGAAGCCGGGGGCGGGGCTCCCGATTTCACGCTGGCCCCCGGGGTGGTGGCCGGGCTGAGGGCCGTTGGTGCGACCGACCGGACCTCGCTCCAGCGGCACGTCCCCTCGGAGTTCGCCTCCCGGGAGTCGCGGTTGCTCCGGTGCACGGCCTGCCATGGACAGTTTGACGGGTTCCCGGCGTTTGATGTCCTGGGGGGGAAGCTCCGCCCCGAGTGGGCCGCGGCCTTCATCGGTGGGCAGGTCGACTACAAGCCCCGGGGGGAACGGCATCCAAAGGGGGAACCGTGGCTCTCGGCCCGGATGCCGGCCTTCGGCCCCTACGCCGCGCTGCTCGCTCCCGGGATGGCGGAGTCGAGTGGGTTTGCCCCCTCGAGTCCTCCCCCCGCGGCAGCCCGTCCCCCGGATGAAGCCTTGGCCGCGGTGGGTCGGAAGCTCCTGGGGAAGGTCGGCGGGTTTTCCTGTGTCTCGTGTCACGGCGTCAATGCGATGCCCGCCCTGGAGGTATTCGAGAGCGAGGGGATCAATCTGGCGCTGACCGGTTCGAGGATCCGGCGGGAGTATTTCCAGCGCTGGATGCGCCTCCCGCTTGCGGTTGATCCCTCCACCAAGATGCCCGCCTACTTCGACGAGGAGGGGCACAGCCCCCTGACGGAGGTGTTCGAGGGGGATGCCCTGCGGCAGTTGGAGGCGATCTGGGAGTTCTTGAAGCTTGGGGAAAAGATGACCCCTCCGGAGCTGGGGGAGGCGAAGTAGCCTCAGGGGAGCCAGGCCGTGGGGAGAGGCCGGGTACGTAGATTTACGGTGCCCCGAACCCGCAGGCACCCCGCGTGCCGGAGTCTTGTTTGGCATCGGGGGGTGTGGCTATGTAGGGGAGTGGGTGGCAGGACGGAATCGCCCTCACCCCCTCTGGGTGGGGCAAGCTCATCGAACAGGACGTTATGATTTTGAACTCGATGCTCGGTCGGATGGGCCGGTGGGGGGCAACCCTCCTGCTGGCGGTCGTTCTCATGCCGGCTTCCCGCGCCGCCGCGGCCCCCGGGGGGCAGCCCGGAGATTGGGAAGTCCTCTTCTCGGGAAAGACCCACAAGTTCAGGGGCTATAAGCTGTACGACCTCCCCCGAAAGAGCTGGAAGGTCGAGAAAGGGGAGCTGAAGTCCGTGGCGGGAGGTCCCCAGGTCGATATCATCAGCCTTTCGATGTATCAGGACTTCGAGCTCGAGTTTGAATGGCGCGTGACGCCCGGGGCGGACGGTGGGGTGCTCTATCGGGTGATGGAGGATGAGGGGGGAACCTGGCATTCAGGACCCGAATACCAGCTGCTGGATGACACTGGCAACCCGGAGGGGGAGCAGTTCAACCGGACCACCGGGTCGGTGTTCGATGTCGCCGGTCCCCGCGCCAACCGCCAGACGAAGCCGATCGGACAGTTCAACCTCTCGATGATCCGCGTTCAAGGGTCCCAGGTGGAGCACTGGCTGAACGGGGAGAAGATCCTGTCGTACGATCTGGCGAGCTCCCAGTTCAAGGATCTGGTCCAGAGGAGCAAATTCAAGAACCTCTCCCGGTTTGGTCGCGAGCGGGAGGGGCATATCTGCCTTCAGCACATGGGAACCGAGGTGGCCTATCGGTCGATCCGGATCCGCCGGATCGACAGCCTGACCACGGCCGCCACCCCCAACGGCTCGAACTGATCCCCCTCCCGGGGGAGCAAGCCCGGCCCGCTTCCTGGCGGGCACCCCCCCCTCAGTGAGGGCGGCTGCCGATTCAGACACGGTGCCGTGACATGGGGGTCCCCCGGGTAGCCCCTGCGGGGGGGTCATCGCCCGGTCGTGGCGGCCCGCTTCGGCACGAAATTCGTCGACCCCTTCATTGCCCCCGCTTCCACCAGCAGCAGGTAGGTCACGTCGGGCTGGAGCGGCTGTGGCTGGGTATCCTCGACCCGCGGACGCATTCCGGGCGGCGTCACCCCGTAGACGATGGTCTTGGTGGGTCGGGAATTGGTGAGAGCGACCAAGTCCCACAGGGCCGTCGGAAACTTCTGTGTCTCGGCCTCTTTTGCCGCGACCACCTTCAGCGAGGTGAACTCGTACTTGTTGTCGAAAGCGAACGAGACCGGGTAAACCGGCTCCTCCCCCTGGTCCCGTGCGGCATTCGGTCGCTGGGGAACTATCCGGTGCTGCACAATGATTTGAATAGTTGGCCGCCGGAACCAGTCGGTGAAATAGCTGATGTAGAGTGCCGCCAGAACGACGGCGATGACGATCAGCAGAGTGCTGCGGTTTTGCATAAATGCTTTCAGTGGACGCGGGTCCGGGCCGATTATTCGAATGCGGGTGAGGAGAGGCTCGGTGGCATGCGCCAAAACGTAGGTTGGCTGGCAGATCCTTTATTGCTTATGCGACACACAAACAAGACCCAAAAAGGGCTGTGCGGTTTCACATTGATCGAGCTTTTGGTGGTGATTGCGATCATCGCGATCCTGGCCGGGATGCTTCTTCCCGCCCTTGGCAAGGCCAAGGAATCGGGGCGCCGGATCGCGTGCGTCAACAACATGCGTCAGCTGGGGATTTCGCTGATGATGTATGTCGGGGAGCATGAGGGGAAGCATCCGGCGCGACAGATTCCCGACTCCTGGCCGCAGACGTTGTATGACAATTATCGTGATGTCCGACTCCTCCGGTGCCCGTCGGACGGGCCCGCCGAGCCGGCCAGCCACAAGGAGCTTCTCCCGAAATACCCGGCCGACGGCGCCCCGCGGACCTACATCATGAACGGGTGGAACGACTATTTCCAGGAACGGATCAAGGACTGGAGCTTCGCGAAGATCGCCGGCACCCAGATGGAGGAGTCGGGCATCGCCAAGTCCTCGATGACGATTGTGCTCGGTGAGAAGGAGATCACCTCCCAGCACTACTACATGGACTTCCTGGAAAGCGCCGCAGGGAATGATTTCGAGGAACTCGACCACGGCAAGCATGCCTCGGGCCGGAAGGGGTCCGGAGGGAGCAACTATGCCTTTGCCGACGGGAGCGCGCGCTACCTTCGCTATGGTGAGTCAGTGAACCCGGAGAACCTCTGGGCCACGACCGACAAGTGGCGGAAGAGCAATTTCGTTCCGCAGTAAGCACGCCCGCTCCTCGCGAGCGGATTGGTTTGGGAGGCGGCCCCCGGTACCGGGGGCCGCTCTTTTTTTGGGGGGGGAAGCGAGCGGGTCTGATGGCCCGCTGCCCGCTCTTGCAAAATCCCCACGATGCCCCATTTATTGAGCCAGCGGGCCTCCCCCCTCCGGCGGGGGCGGGCTCCGGGGACTGCAAGGTAACGGGAACACGGCTATGACACTGATTTTAGCTTACATGTACGGGTATCCCTACGGCGGATGGGGGTATCAGTTTCATTGGTGGGATCTGCTGGTCATTCCCGGGGTCTTGCTCGGGATGTACGCGCAGATGAAGCTCTCCTCCACCTACTCCCGGTATATGGAGGAACCGGTGGCCAACGGGCTCACCGGTGCGGAGGCGGCGCGTCGCGTGCTGGACGCCGCCGGCCTCCGGTCGGTGGAGATCTACGAGGTTCCCGGGCATCTGACCGACCACTACGACCCGACGAAGCGGGCGCTCTTCCTCTCAACCGAGAACTATCACGGTGCCTCGATCTCGGCTGTCGGCGTCGCCGCGCACGAGGCCGGGCATGCCCTTCAGCACAAGGAGGCCTATGCGCCGCTCCACCTCCGGATGTCGATGGTTCCCGTGGTGAACATTGCCAGCATGGGGGCCTGGGTGGCGTTCTTTCTCGGGATGGTCCTGTCGGGGATCCGGGCCGTGAGCCCCGGGACGGGGACCCTGCTCATGGAGATCGGGGTCGGGCTCTTCTCCATCATGACCCTGTTCCATCTTGTGACCCTCCCGGTGGAGTTTGACGCCAGCAGTCGTGCGAAGCGACAGCTGCTGGTGCTCGGGTTGGTGACCCGCGAGGAGCAGGAGGGGGTGGCCAGCGTCCTGTCCGCCGCCGCGCTCACCTATGTGGCGGCCCTGACGGCCTCGCTCTTCGAGCTTCTCAAGTGGATCATGATCCTCCGGAGCGTGAACTCCCGGGATGACGATCGTTGAGGGTGGGTGCTCCCCGGGGGTGAGCCGGTTGACTGCCTTCTGACAGGAGGTCGGGGCTCCTACTTCACGGCGCGGAGCCAGCCGTCGGACCCGCTTGCGACCACAATGGGGTGGGTGTCGCGCGCGGCGCAGAGGGCGACGTCGGCGGCGAGTTCCGGGATGCTGGCCAGCCGACGCCCGTTTCGCGACCGGCGGATCGCTTCGGGAAGCCGGTCGGCGGCATCGAGGAACAGGACCCGCACCGAGCGTGTCGCATCGTCCTGAGGATCCTCTCCCGTCCCCCGCAGCAGGAGGTCGCTCAACGCCCCGGCGGCCAGGAGGTCCTCGTAGGCCGCCCTGCGCCCGGTTCCGCTGCAGACCAGCAGGATTTCGGGGTGGGGGTGGCCAAGGATCCAGCGGGCGGTGGCCTCAAGGTTTGGAAATGAGGCTGCAAGGAGGGTGCGGGCATGGCGGCAGGCCCTGAGGGCGCGGGTGCCGTTGGTGGTGGTCGAGGCGATGCGTCGGCCCATGACCCGTTCCCGTGTGAATTCGCGCGGCGAGTTCCCGAAATCAAAATCAACCGACCCGCTCAGCGCGCGGGTGATCCGCGTCCCCTCCCGTTCCCCGGCGAGCAGGATTCCCGGCTCGGCCTCCCGGGCCGCCACGGCCTCGGGGATGTCGTCCACCGGGAGCAGGGCCTCGGCTCCGTGGGCCAGGGCTGTGACGAAGGTGGTCGTGGCCCGCAGGATGTCGAACACCACGCAGCAGGTCCCGGTGAGATCCCGCTCCCGGAGCGCTGGCAGCTCCATTGGGGTGAGGATCGTTTCGAGACGGAGGGGGGATGGGGAGGAACTCATGAGGCTGGGGGGAGGTTGCGGGCTGCCACCGCCCGCCGGTGATGGAACAGGTATTGTTGGGCGTAGCCGGCATGGGGCCCGAAGTGGGTCTCCACGAACCGCTGAAGCCGGGCCTCGGTCGGGCGTCGACGGGGAAAATAGAGCTCCCGAACGGCGCGGCGGACCCAGACGTCGACGGGAAATGCGGTGGGGAACCCGCAGGCGAACAGCAGGACGCAGTTCGCGATTTTGGGCCCGACGCCGCGGATCTTGCAGAGCTCGTCGCGGGCCTCGGAGAGCGGGAGGGTGCCGAGCCTGCCCAGGTCGAGCTCCCCGAGGGCAACGCGGCGGGCGGCGTCCAGAAGCCCTGGCGCGCGGAACCCCATCTTGCACTCCCGGAGCTCCCGCTCCGTGCACCGCGCGAGCCTCTCCGCGCACGGGAAGGTGTGGAGCGGACCCTGGGTCGCCCAGGGGGGACGGACAGGCTCACCGTAGCGAAGCGAAAGCAGCCGGCAGATCTGCTGGATCTGGACGATCTGCTTCGTGGAGGAGAGGATGAACGAGGCGAGGCATTGCCAGGGATCCTGCCGCAGGAGGCGGAGCCCGCGGCAGCCCTGGACGCTGGCCTGCATCGGCCCATCCTGCGGGAACGTCGCCAGGATCTCCTCAAGGCGCACGTCGGTCTGGAAATAGTGCCGCAGCCAGCCCCAGTCGGCCGGGGGCGGGTGAGCCTCGGCCTCAATGCCGCCCGGGACCGCTCGCACCCGGATCGCGTGCCCACCCACAACCCCCTCCCAGCTCCCATCCGGGGTCAGGGTCCACCCGAAGGCCTGTCCCGAGGCGAGGGTTGCATCGAGGTCGTAGTCCTCCACCGGCACCCGCACACGGTTCGACGGGCGGACCGCCGGGGGCAGGGGAGGCAAGGGAGGGGTGCTCACAGGAGAGTTCTGCAGGCAAACAGCTGCATCCACCGGACCGTCCGTTCCCGGTGGATGATCGGATAGACCCCGAGGCTCGTCATCGACTGGAACTCCTGGGCGATATCGCCGGGCGGGGGACCGTCGATCGGGCGGTCGGGCTTCGGCCCTCCCGGGACTGCCGGGGCATCGGGGACATCCACCTCCTGCACGAAGATCGCATTCTCCCCCTTCCGGTGCCCTGCGTACCCGGGCCAGAAGTAGAACTGGTTGTCCGGGTGGCGGGAGGTCTTATAGAAAACGAACGGGTGGGTTCCGGCGGCCTTTCGGGCCTCCTCGATGTAGAAGGTGATCTCGCCGACCAGGCCATAGTGGTTGGCCACGACAAAGACCGGTTTTCCCTCGGCAGCCAGTTTTTGTCTCGCCGTCTCAACGATCTGCCCGAGCTCGCTCCACCCCTGGACGCGTCGCGTGGGATCGATCTCGACGGGGAAGACATGCCCTGTTGCCTTCCTCACCAGGCCGGTGTCGTGCATCAGCACCACCATGGGAAGCCCGAGGAGGAGGCTGCCGAGAAGGAGTCGGCGCGGGGCGCGCGACCCGGCCTGCCACCGCTCGTACCAATAGAGCACCGTCAGGCAGAGCAGGGGGATGACGGCCGGGGCGATCCAGTTGGGGAAAATTCGTTTGTAGAAGCTGAACCCGAGGTATCCCAGGAAGACCGGGGCTCCCATCCAGAAAAGAAACCGGGCGAGGGCGGGTCGGGAGGAGATCTTCCGGTAGTGGATCATCGCCGGGATGGCTGCGCCAAAGAGCACCGGATTCAGGAGGATTGCCTCGGCGCCCAGGAAATCGATCAGGAACCGGAGGGTTGGGCGCCACGGTTCGCGCCGGGTGGCGTTGAACCGAACGTGGTCGACGGTCACCCAGTCGTGCTGGGAGTTCCAGACCAGCACAGGCACGAGGCAGAGCAGGGCAATGGCGGCGGCGATCCAGGGGCCGGGGCGGCGGAGGTGGACCCTGGCTGCGGGCCAGGCGGCGAAGAGGAACCCCCAGCAGAGGAGCTGGTAGAGGCCGGCGTACTTGCTCAGTGCCGCGAGCCCCATGCAGAGCCCGCACACGGCCCACTGCGGGGTGGTGCCGTAGGGGTGCGCGGCGCGCCACCCCACGACCATCGCAGCCGTCCAGAACAGGACCAGCGGGGGGTCGACCGTGATGAGGGTGGCGCCGACGGCCAGCAGCGGCACGGCGTTCATCACCAGCACCAGCCAGAAGGCGGGTCGCACCCCCGCCGTGGCGGAGAAGAACCGCAGGAGCAGCCAGCTCAACACCGCGCCGATGACCGGGGAGGTGAATCGGACCCCGAACATCGTATCCCCCCAGAGCGCGGTCCCCGCGGCATGGAGCAGGGCGATCATCGGGGGCTTGCTGTAGTAGGAGAGAGCGAGGTGCTTCGACCAGAGCCACTGGTAGGCTTCATCCTCGCTCAGCTCGATCTTCCCCGCGAGGAGGTAGGCGATCCGTACCGCAAGGAGAGCCACGATCAACAGCAGGCCGCTCCGGGTCCAGGCCAGGTCGCTGAGAGGCTGGCGAGGGGTGTCGGCCCGGGGCGCGGCGGAGCCCGGGGCGGGGACCAGTGTGGGGAGCCGCTCCCCGAGCTCGGGGATGAACCGGTGGCCGCACCACCCCCAGGCCGATTCGGCACCCTTGAAGAGGAGGAACGTGTACATGGCCCCGAGGAGGGCGCCCCCCAGGACATCCGATGGGTAGTGAACCCCGACGTAAACCCGTGAGAAGGAGACCAGACCCGCGACCAGCAGCACCCAGCGCCACCGGGCGGGATAGTACAGGGCCGTCAGCACGACGGCGGCAAACCAGGTGGAGGCATGTGAGGAGGGGAAGCTCCCGCTCCCGCCCCGGCCGACAAGGACGCGTGCCTCCTCCAGGGTGAGGAAGGGCCGGGGGCGGTGGAGGGCGGCCTTGATGACGTTGATCAGCAGGTTGTCGCCGATCATCAGCAGCACGAGCATCATTGCGACAAACAGCCGGCCGCGCGCCCCCCCGCGCCAGAGGAGCCAGATGCCGGCGGCCGCCAGCACCGGGATGAACAGGGTGTTGCCGCTGAGCCACGGCATGATCAGGTCGAACACCGGGTTGGCCAGCGTACGGTTGATCAGCCGAAAGAGAGCCGCATCGATGGCGAGGAGCGAGTCCACGGGGGAGGAAGGTTGGGCGTGGCCGGGGCGGCGCGTCGGGGAGGAGGGTTCCTCCCCGTCGGGGGGCCGCTCAGTACACCACCTGGGCCTTGACCGGGAATTTGCCGAGGCGGTTTCGCCCGTGCAGGAACGTGAGCTCGATGAGGAAGCCCACCTGGAGGATTCTTGCGCCGATCCGCTCCAGCAGGAGGGCCGCGGCCTCGGCGGTGCCGCCGGTGGCGAGGAGGTCGTCGAGGAGGAGCACCCGGCTGCCCGGCTTCACCGCATCGATGTGGATCGCGATGGTGTTGGACCCGTACTCCAGGTCATACGTCTGCTCGTGCGTCTGGTAGGGGAGCTTCCCCTTCTTGCGCACCGGGACGAACCCCGCCTGGAGCTTGACTGCCGCGGCGGAGGCGAAGATGAAGCCACGGGCGTCGATCCCGACCACCGCGTCGACATCCCCGGGCTTGAACCCGGCGGTCATCAGGTCGATGGCGCCCGCCAGAAGGCGGGGGTTGGCGAGCAACGGGGTGATGTCCTTGAACTGGACCCCGGGCTGGGGGAAATCCGCGACGTTGCGGATCGCTTGCTGAAGTTCGACTGGCGTGACCGAGGCCGACGGGTGCGTCATGGGCGCATGGTGCGCCAGAAGCTTCGATCAACGCAAGTTTGAGTAGGGCCGCGGCTACTTTTGAACCGCCTCGAGCTTCTCGATCATCCGGCGAAGCTTGTTGAGGGCGAGATTCTGGATCTGGCGGATCCGCTCGCGCGTGACGCCAAACTTTTCCCCGACCTCCTCCAGCGTCCGCTCGGGGCCGCCGTCGAGCCCGAAACGATAACGGAGAATCGAGGATTCCCGTTCGTCGAGGTCCTTCACCATGGCCTGAAGCATCAGGGTGACGGTCTTGTCCTCAAGCTCCTCGTACGGGGTGTCGGCGTTCTCGTCCTGCACCACCTCGGCGTAGGTGTTCGACTCGTCATCCCCGATGGGCGCGTCAAGCGAGGCGGGCCGGATGGCCGCGGTGCGCATCATGGCCACGCGGGAGGCGCTGATCCCCAGCTCCTCGCCGAGCTCCTCGTCCGTTGGCTCCCGTCCAAAGATCTCCTGAAGCTTCATCGACACCCGGCGCATCTTCGAGATCTTGTCCACCAGGTGGACCGGGAGTCGGATGGTCTTCGACTGGTTGGCCAGCGCACGCTTGATCGATTGCTTGATCCACCAGGCTCCGTAGGTCGAAAGCTTTCCCCCCTTGGAGGGGTCGAACCGCTCGACGGCCTTCATCAGGCCGATGTTTCCCTCGCTGACGAGGTCCAGCAGCGGAAGCCCGAACCCTTCATAATCGTGGGCGATCTTGACCACGAGGCGGAGGTTCGCCTTGATCATGAGTTCCCGGGCCTTCTTGTCCCCTTTCTTGATCTTGGCCGCGAGGTCGATCTCCTCCTGGGGGGTGAGGAGCTTCACCTGGCCGATCTCCCGCAGGTAGAGCTTGAATGCCGTGTCGGCATCGTAGGCGGGGCGTTCCTTGGCCGCCGGCTCGGTCGCCGCCGGCGCGGGGGTCTCGCGCGGGATGTTGGGGATGTCCCGGAGCTCCACCTCCTCGGTCTTGGAGGGGGAACGTCCATGGGGTTTGGCTCCAGCCTTTTCGGCCGCCTTCCGGGCTGCCGTAAGGAGCGAAGTGCCCTTCGCTTTGATGCCCGCCTTCCGGGCTTTGGTTCGAGCTGCCATACGTCCTATCTTCTTTCTCTACTTGCCTTTGACATCGGCAAGTCGGGTTTCAAACTACAGTTGGGTTGGCGCCGGGTCCTGGGTCTGGGGGTTGTGTTCTAGTGAGTTGACAGGGGCCGGGACGGATCGTCACGCGAGACCCTCCTGGAATGGGAAGTGGCTGGCTGGACGCCCGGTGCGCCGACGCCGGCACCCGGCACACCCCCCGGAGCGGAGGCCCCCCCGCAGACCTGTTCTTGCCAGCCAGGGGGCTGGTTCCTGTATGGTCCCTTCATGATCCTCACACCCCTGTTCAGCGAGTTCCGTCGCCCCCTCTTACGCGCCCTCTCCTCCCTCTTGGCGTCGGCCGCCCTCGGGACTCCCGCCGGGGCCTCGGCGCAGGAGTACTTCGCGTACTTCGGGACTTACACCGGCAAATCCAGCAAAGGGATCTATGTCAGCCGGTTTACCCCAAGGGATGGCCGCTTGAGCCCAGCCCAGCTCGCGGCCGAATCCCCGGACCCGTCGTTTCTGGCCTCCCACCCCAACGGCCGATTCCTCTATGCGGTGAATGAGGTCAGCGAGTTCCAAGGGGAGAAGGGGGGCGGGGTGTCGGCATTTCAAATCGACCCCGCCACCGGCAGCCTGACCTTGCTGAACCACCAGTCGACCAAGGGAGCCGCCCCATGTCATCTGGTGGTCGACCCCTCGGGGCGGGCGGTCTTGGTGGCCAACTACGGGGGAGGGAGCGTTGCCTCCTATCCTTTGGGTGCGGATGGGCGCATTGGCCCAGTGGCTTCCTTTATCCAGCATACCGGCAAGGGGACCAACCCGCAGCGTCAGGAGGGGCCACATGCCCACTCGATTTACGTCGATCCGATCCGCCGTCACGCCGTGGTCGCCGATCTCGGCCTGGACAAGGTTCTCACCTACCAGTTCGACCCGACCACGGCTCGGCTGACCCCCAACATGCCTCCCTTCGTCGCCCTGACGCCGGGTGCCGGTCCCCGGCATCTTGCGTTCTCCCCTGCGGGACGCTTCGCCTACGCCATCAACGAGATGCAATCCACGATCTCCGTTCTCGCCTACAACGCCCAGACCGGGGAATTCCGTTTGGGAGACTCCCATCCGACGCTTCCGGCCGGATTCAAGGGGGAGAGTTCGACGGCGGAAATCATGATGCACCCCACGGGCAAGTTCCTCTACGGGTCGAACCGCGGCCATGATAGCATCGCTGTCTTCTCGGTCGACCCCGCCGGGGGAAAGCTCCAGCTCCTACAGCACCAAGCGATCGGTGGAAAAACCCCTCGTGGCTTCGTGATCGACCCGACCGGGGGGTGGCTACTGGTTGGAAACCAAGGGTCGGACCAGGTCACCACCTTCCGAATCGACCGGTCAACGGGTCGCCTCACCCCCTCCGGCACCCCGCTGCCGGTGGGCTCCCCGGTCAGCATTAGCTTCGTGAGGCTTAAGTGATTATAAAAAAAGTCTAAAGGGTAAATCAGACTTGCTGCTTCTGCGCTTCGGGGGCAGTCTCGCGGGGTCTCTTATCTCCGTGTGAGAGCCGGAACCCTCAACCAATCATCCCGCAAGGCGGCCCGTCGAAGGCGGACCGCGGCGGGATGGGTTTGCCTCGCGTTGGCTATTTCTTGCTTCTCGGGGATGGGCCCATGGTTGATGGCGGCGCTGGCCGAGTTGGATGGGTCTCATGAGGTGATCTTTGAGGACACCGGGGATGCGACGGCCTTGGTGCTGCATCATTCTCACGGGGACGCCGCGGAGCTCTGTCGTCCGGACCGGTCGGTGGTGCATCAGCATGGCTTGATGATGCGGATGATGGTGTTGCTTTCCCAGCCGGTGGACCGGGATCCGGACCACGTGCTTCCGTGCTCGGTCACCCTGGTGGGGGACCCTGCGGGTGGGCAGCGCACGGTTTCCCGGGCGGAGTCCTCCGACGCGGGCTCGGTGCTGTTTGTTGCTTTGGCTGGCTCCCGTCTCTCTCCTCCCTTGCCCCCGCTGTGGAGCGGGTCTGATCCCCCCTCCATTTCCCGGAGTGACCAGCAGCACCATCTCCTTGGTTTGCGGTCGACGGTGATCACGATTTGATTCTTCTGTGACCTGGCCTCCCTCCCCGCGGTTTTATCGGGGGGCGCGGTCGGGTTTCTTCCTGGCTGACCGGTTCCCTCGGGTCCCTTGTCAGCATCCCTGTGTGGCTTTCCGGCTGTGATTTGATCATGCAACGAAATGGATAGAGAGTTCATACGAGTTTGGATTTCCTCGCGGTTTGGCTACGTGGCGGTTCAGGCGGCTTTGATGGTCGTGCTGAGCTTCGCGCTGCGGCTGCTGCTCTGCGTGAAATTCGGCAGCGACCTGAGCGCCGGCTCCGACTGGGGCAAGGCGTTCCTGGTCGGGCTCCATCTCGATCTCGCGGTGGCGGCCGCGGCCCTGATGCCGCTCTGGGTGGTGCTGATCGCCGCTCCTGAGCGATGGTTTCGCAAGGCCGGGTTCCGCAGCCTGGTGCATGGCGCGGCGACCCTCTTCTGGCTTGTCTGGGTCTTCCTGTTCATCGCCGAGTATTTCTTCTTCGAGGAGTTTCGGTCCCGGTTCAACACGGTTGCGATCGACTACCTGCTCTACCCGCACGAGGTGTTCGTGAACATCTGGGAGAGCTACCCCCTTCCGGCGGTGATCGTGGTCTGCCTCCTTGGGGCGGGGGGGATTGTGTACGGGGCCTCGCGGGTTGCCTCCCGATGGGCTGAGGTTCCGGTGGGACGGACGGCCGGGCGGCGGCATCTTCTGCTGGGGTTCGGGGTGACGGCCTTGCTGGCCGCGACGATCTCGCTGAACGAGACCCGCTTCAGCCGCGAGAGGTTGGTCAACGAGGTGGCGAGCAACGGGGTCGTGTCGGTCCTGACCGCCGCCTGGTCCCGCAATCTGGACTACCCCGCGTTCTACCCGACGATGCCGACTCCGGAGGCCCGTGAGCGCGCCCGCAAGCTCCTGGCAGAGCAGGGGACCGCGTTCGGTTCGATGGGCGACGGGTTGGCGCGCCGCATCGCCGGCAGCCCGGATCGGCCCCAGCGGAATCTGGTGATCCTCCTCGAGGAGAGCCTTGGGTCGGAGTTCTGGGGATCCCTCGGGCGTTCGGGTCCCAGCCTCACCCCCGAGATGGATCGGCTCGCCCTGTCGCAGGGGATGCTCTTCGACAACCTGTACGCGACGGGTAATCGGACGGTTCGCGGGTTCGAGGGGGTTCTCTCGAGCTTCCCGCCGCTTCCGGGGGATTCGATCGTGAAGCGGGATCGGTCGGAGAACGTCGAGACCCTGGCGCGCGTGCTGAAGCGGGACGGGTATCAAACCCTCTTCCTTTACGGTGGGCGGGGTGTGTTCGACGGGATGCGGTCCTACGCGGTCCGGAACGGCTACGAGCGCTTCGTGGAACAGAAGGACTTTCCGAACCCCGCATTCACCACGATCTGGGGTGTCTCGAACGAGGATCTCTATCAACGGACCCTGGTGGAGTTGCGTGCCCTTCACGCCTCGGGGAAGCCGTTCTTCGCCACCGCGCTCTCGGTCTCCAACCACAAGCCGTTCACCTATCCGGCCGGGCGGATTGCGGAGGACCCCGAGGCGAGGCTCCGGGAGAATGCCGTGAAGTACACGGACTGGGCGCTCGGCCAGTTTTTTGAATCGGCCCGCCGCGAGGCCTTCTGGACCAACACCCTCTTTGTGGTGGTGGCCGACCATGGGGCGCGGGTCTACGGGAGCCAAACCATCCCGATCCGATCGTATGAGATCCCGATGGTGATCCTCGGGCCCGCCTTCGTGGAGAAGCCGTCGCGGGTCTCCACCCTCGGCTGCCAGCTCGACGTCGCCCCGACGCTGCTCGGAATGCTCGGCCGCCCGTATGAGTCGCTCTTCTTCGGCCGCGACCTTCTCCGCCCCGTTCCGGGCGAACGGCTCGTGCTGCTGAACCACAACCGGTCCATCGGGGCCTATCGGAACGGCCGGCTCGTGGTGATGAGCCTGAACAAGAAGATTGAGTATTTCCGGGGTAATCCGAAACAGGGACAGATGGTCCGGGTGGACCGTCCCGAGTTGGAGGACCAGGAGCTGGCGGGGGATGCGGTGGCGTTGTTCCAGGTGGCTGACGAGCTCTACATGGGCCGTCGGTTCACATTGGAACCGCCCCTTTCGGCCGCCTCACGGTAACGGGCCAGCCGATGGCCCCCCCGGGTTGGGGGCCGCGGCGGGGATCCGGTTCCGGGAGGGGACCTTGGGTGCAGGGATGCGTGCGTGCGTGCGTGCGTGTGGGTGACGGGGCATGTGGGCGCCGTCCGATGACAACTCGGTGACTGGAGCAATTGACGACTATGAGAATACTGATGGCGGAAGACCAGGTGCAGGTGGCGACCCACCTCGCCCAGGGGCTGAGGGCCGAGGGCTATGCCGTGGATCTGGCGCGTGATGGGGATGAGGCCTTGTGGCTGGCCAGCAACCATCCGTATGATCTCCTCCTGCTCGACGTGATGATGCCGGGGAAGGATGGCTTCAGCGTCGTGAGGGAGCTTCGCTCCAAGCGAAACACCACCCCGGTGCTCTTCCTGACGGCGCGGGGCGAGGTGGAGGACCGGGTGCGCGGGCTGGACGCGGGTGGCGACGACTACCTGGTGAAGCCCTTCTCCTTCGCCGAGCTGTTGGCGCGGATGAGGGCGATGCTTCGGCGCCAGCGCCCCCAGGCGGCGAACGTCCTTCGGGTCTCCGACCTCGAGCTGGATGTGGTGTCGCGGCGTGCCCGGCGCGGCGGGGAAGAGATTGAGCTCACGAACCGGGAGTTCGCCCTGATCGAGTTTCTGATGATCAACTCCCCCAGGCCGGTCAGCAAGACCGCCATCGTGGAGCACGTCTGGGATCAGCACTTTGACTCCCAGACCAACGTGGTGAGCGTGTACATCAACTACCTCAGGAAAAAGATCGACCGCCCCGGCTGGAAGCCCCTGCTGCACACCATCCGGGGGGTCGGCTTCGCCCTGCGTGAGGAAGCCTCATGAGGTCACTGCGCGTCCGTCTGGCGGTCTGGTTCACGCTGAGCTTTTTGACCGTGACGGTCGTGTTCACTGTACTCACGTACCACGATCTCGACCTCGAGCTTCGTCGCAAGACCTTCGAGCGGGAGTACAACATCAACCCGAACTGGATCCTCCATGGGAGCTACTCGGAGGAGGAGGTGAGGGCGATCATGACCCAGCTCCTGATCTCCTCGCTCACCTACTCCCTCCCGCTCGTGGTGGTGATGCTGGTGGTCGGATACTTCGTCGCCCGAAAATCGCTCCGCCCGATCGTCCACCTGAACCAGCAGCTCCAGGCCGTGAGCCCCCGGACCCTGGAGCAGCGGGTGGCGCTTCCGGAGGCGGACGAGCAGCTCCGGGACCTGGTGCGGCACCTGAACGACATGCTTGGGCGCCTGCAGGCCTCGTTCGCGGAAATGAGCGAATACGCCGCCAAGGTGGCCCACGAGCTCCGCACCCCCCTGACCATCCTCCGGCTCAAAGTCGACCAGGCGGGGCAGCGAATCGACCCGGGCCTGTCAGAGGAGCTGCAGGAGGAGCTGCACCGGCTGGCTTACGTGGTCGACCAGTCGCTGCTGATCGCCAAGGCCGAGCAGGGGCGGCTCCTCTGGCAGCCCGAGTCGATCGACCTCGCGGCGATGCTCGTCGACCTGGCGCGCGACTTTCACCTCCTGGCGGCCGAGGAGGGTCGCAGCATGGAGTGCCGCACCCCCGGGACCTGCCGCATCACGATGGACCCGCGCTACTGCCGCCAGATCATCCACGCCCTCCTCACCAACTCCCTCGTCCACGGACGCGGGGCGGTTCGCATCCGGCTCCGGGCCCGCGGCTCCATGGCCTGGCTGATGATCCTCAACGAAGTGCGCCCCGCCCGGTCGCAGAACGAGCTCACCCTCGGCCTCGGCCTGCGCGTCGTTAGGGCCCTGTTAAGCTTGCAACCCGGGATCTCGTTCCGACAGCATCACGGCGTGCGCTACCACGCCACACTCATGGGCTTTTCAGGATGTGAGGCCTCGGGCTCGGCCTCACTCATCCAGTTTTCGAAATCAGACCAGATCGTCATCTGAGAAAGGAGGGTAAGAGAACTCTAATATGCCTGAATTTAACTACTTAAGCTGTTTTGCGTAGGGTGCGATAAGAACTGTGTCGAACCGTGTTCGTGAACGGAGCGATGGGTTGGGAGTACCGGCTCGCACGATTGAGGAAGTGACGAAGCCGACCGGAAGGAAAACTGAGCAGAGGTGATTTTATGATGAAACGACAGGTGTTGATTGAAGAGAGTCGCTGGTTTTCAGCGAGGTATCAGGCGCTGGCCCTCGGGTTGGCGGGGGCGCTGCAATACACGGCGCCGCTGGCCCTCCGTGCCGAGGATCATGCCGACTACAAGTACGAGGTTTATGCCGAGGACCGCGGCCGGATTCGCATCCGAACCCATTCGGCCTACTTCGAGAAGGAGCTCGACGCGCGCATCGCCCTGAAGGGGGAGTTCGTCTACGACGGCATCTCGGGTGCGAGCCCCAATGGCAAGCCGCCGCTGCCCGGGACCACCGAGGTTCAGAAAACCCACGTGGAGGATATTCGCCGCGCCGGCTACATCGAGCCGGAGATCAAGTGGGGGCGCAACATCCTTTCCCCGCAGCTTTCCTACAGCGAGGAACACGACTACATCTCGCACGGGCTGGCGTTGAACCACTCGATGAATTTCAACGACAAGAACACCACCATCACCGCGGGTGTCGCCCAGACCTGGGATACCATCAACCCGATCTTTTGGGCGGGTCGCCACGAGAACAAGAACTCGAGCGACTTCCTGCTCGGCCTCACCCAGCTGCTCACCAAGACGACGCTCCTGACGGTGAACTTCACCGTTGGCACCTCGAGCGGGTTTCTCTCGGATCCGTACAAGCTCTACTACTTCCCGGAATATGACGGCGGGATCGTGGCCTCGGCCTTCCCCGAGGTGCGCCCCACGCACAAGACGCGTCAGGTCTTTTATCTCGGGCTGACCCAGTTTGTCACCCCGGCCAACGCCAGCGTCGACTTCAGCTACCGCCTGGCGCATGACTCCTACGACATCTGGAGCCATACCGCGAGCATCGCCTGGTATCAGAACATCACGAAGTATGTGGTCCTCTCCCCGATGTTCCGGTGGTACCGGCAGAGTGCCGCCTACTTCTACTCGCAGCAGGCGGCCATGGAGGTGGGCGATCCCCAGTTCAACCTGGGCAACGATCCGGTGAACGCCCCGCTGGCGGGGATCACCAGTCCGTTCCCGCAGTTCTATTCCGCGGACTACCGTCTCGCGGAGATGCAGTCGATGACCTACGGGATCTCGGCCGCCGTCCGGATTCAGAAGTGGCTCACCCTGGACATCGCCTACAAGCGGTACATCATGACCCGGCTCGACAACTTCTCGTTCACGGATGCCTTCCCCAAGGCGCACGTGTACACCTTCGGCGCCCGGTTCATCTTCTGAGCCTCGATTGGATTCACGCCCGGCGGCCTCTCGGGGTCGCCGGGCTTTGCCCCCCATGGTCATGGATTCGCCAACCCCCAGCGTTCTGGAACGCGTGCGCGCCTCGGTGCAGGAGATGCCTGCCCGGAGTGGCACCCGGAGGGTTGGTTTTCAGGCCATGGGAACCTGGTGCGAGATCACGCTGCATGCGGCCTCCCGCGGGGCGGCCGACCGTTTTATCCCGGCGGCCATCGAGTGGGTCGCGGCCTTCGAAACCAAGTATTCCCGATTCCTCCCCGACAGCCTGATCTCCCGGATCAACGCCGCCGCTGGTCAGGAGTGGGTCACGACTGATCCAGAAACGGACCAGTTGTTCGGTCTCTGCAGTGAGCTCTTCTTCCTCACCCGGCGGGCCTTCGACCCCACGGCCCTCCCGCTCATCCGGCTCTGGAACTGGAAGGCTCAACCCTTTGTGCTTCCGACAGATGCTGCAATTCAACAGGCCAGGGAACTGACCGGTTGGAACAAAATTCAACGCCGTCCCGGCGGTATCTTCCTGCCCAAAAACGGGATGTGCATCGATCTGGGGGGCGTTGGCAAGGAATATGCGGTCGACCGCGTCGTGCAGCTGGCAGCAGAGTTTGGAGTCCGGGATGTCCTGGTCAATTTCGGCCAGGATATTCACGCCGCGGGGACCCCTCCCTCGCTGCCGGCGTGGCACGTCGGATTGGAAGACCCCAAGAAGCCCGGCTCCTGCTGGGGCGGGGTGGCTGCCAGGGATCTGGCGGTGGCCACCTCGGGGGACTACCTCCGGAAACATGAACACAATGGCCGTCGTTACGGCCATATCCTGGATCCCAGGACAGGCTATCCTGTGGATAACGGCTGTCGGGCCGTGACCGTGCTCGCTCCGACATGCACCGTGGCAGGCATCCTGTCCACGACCGCTTTCATTCTGGGGCCCAAGGATGGCTTGGAGTTGATCTCCAGCTATCGGGGGGCTTCGGGGTGCATCCTGACAGAAACACAACGTTATGAAACTCGTCAATTCGCTGAACACCTCACTCGTTAAGCTCGGCCTCGGCCTTGCGATTGTTGCCACTTTGTTTGTGCCCCGCCAGGCCACCGCCGGCGGCTCCACTCTGAAGGAAGGAGATGCCTTCCCGGAGCTCGCCTCGTTCCCGATCGAAGGGAAGCTGCCCGACAGCCTCAAGGGGAAGGTGGTCGTGGTGGACTTCTGGGCCTCCTGGTGCGGCCCGTGCAAGGAATCGTTCCCCGTGATGGAGGAACTGCAGGGTCGCTTCGGAAAGCAGGGCCTCGTGATTCTCGCCGTCAACGTCGACGAGAGCCGTGGCGCCATGGATGAATTCTTGAAGGACCATCCCGCCACCTTCAACATCGTCCGCGACGCGAAGAAGAAGCTCGTCTCCCAGGTGAACATCCAGTCGATGCCCACCTCGTTTGTCCTCAATGGCGAGGGCAAGATTGTCTCCGTTCACAAAGGCTTCCACGGGGCCGAGACCCGCAAGGCCTATGTGAAGGAAATTGAAGATCTCCTGAAACAGACCACCGCTAAGAACCAATGAAGAAACTATTGATGATGTTTGGCCTCGCTGCCTGGGCCGTCGTCGCCACCGGGTGTGCCAACGTGAAGCCGTGGGAACGGAACACGCTCGCCGATTACACCATGCGGGGAGATCGTGATCCCCTCGCAGTTGCCAACTCGGAGCACATGTGGTTTTCCCGCGAGGGAAGCTCCGGCGGACGGGGTGTCGGCGGTGGCGGATGTGGTTGTAACTAGTTGTTTGTCAGTGTTGCAGGTAAACAAAAATTAACGGATCGGGCGGTTGCCCCGCAGGGCAAGTGGCGTATCTTCCCTCGTGGCAACCGTCCTACCGTTGGTCAATCGAGTTGTTGTTGTGCGTAGCGTTGTAAAGAATCTAGCGTGGGTCTGTCTGACCATTGCCGCGACCTCCCTGGTTGCCAAGGCGGAGGGCCCGTTCACCCTCACTCCGAAAGTCTCCACCCAGGAAGGGGCTCGTCGTGTCGAGATGCAGTTCGACATTCCGGCGAAGCACATCCTGTATGCGGACAAACTCTCGTTCGCCTGGACGGCGGGAGGGTTGACCAACAGCTTCGCGCTTCCTGCCGCGAGCACCGTGGTGGACAAGTTCAGCGGCCACGAGAAGCGGGTCTTCACCCAGTCCTTCTCGGCCTCCTGCCCGATTCCGACCGCTGCGGCCTACCCGTTGACCCTGGAGGTCCATTTCCAGGGATGTGACGAGGCGAATTGCTATTTCCCTGAGGAGCGCAAATACAGCGTCGCCAGCGATGGCACGATCAAGGCGGTCGCGGAGGATGCATCCGACACGGCGGCCACGCCCGCTCCGTCCGCCGGGGTGGAGTGGAAATCGCTCGCGGAGAATTTCACCGTTGTCGCGCGTGGGAGCGGCTACCTTGGGGAGAAGGAGTTTCTCAGCTTCCTCACCAAGGCCAAGAGCGGCCAGCAAGTGGGCTCGGAGGCCGCCACCCTCGGCACCGGTTGGTCTGCGGTGCTGAGCGTACTCGTGATTCTCCTTGGAGGCATGGCGCTGAATCTGACTCCGTGCGTCCTGCCACTGATCCCGATCAACCTGGCGATCATCGGCGCCGGTTCAAGAGCGGGGTCCCGCGCCCGTGGGTTCGCCCTCGGGGGTGCGTATGCCGCCGGGATGGCCCTCGCCTACGGCATCCTGGGTCTTGTGGTGGTGTTGACCGGCTCGAAATTCGGCACCCTGAACTCCTCTCCCTGGTTCAACCTGGCGATCGCCGCGATCTTCATCGTCCTGGCCCTGGGGATGTTTGATAAGATCAACATCGATTTCTCCCGCCTGACTGGCGGCACGGCCACCAAGGCGCGGGGGAGCAAGGGCTCCTTCGTGCTGGCCTACAGCATGGGGACCATCGCGGCGCTGCTGGCCGGCGCCTGTGTGGCCCCGGTCGTGATCTCGGTGCTCCTGCAGGCCACGCAGCTCTATGCCGCTGGCGTCGTCCTGGGGCTCCTTCTTCCCTTTGTCCTCGGTCTCGGCATGGCGCTTCCCTGGCCGTTCCTCGGCGCGGGGCTTTCCTTCATGCCGAAGCCGGGGGGATGGATGACCAAGGTGAAGTACGGGTTCGGGTTCATGATCACGGCCTTCGCCCTCTATTACCTCCATCTCGCGGTGGGGGGATTCCGCGCCGACTTCGGCACTGCGGCCCCGACGGTTGCCCGCTCCCTGGCCACTCCGGGTGAGGCCCCTGCGACCGAGGATGCGCAGACGCAGCTTGGCAAGGCGCTCGCGGCCTCCCTCGCCGAGAAGAAGCCGATCTTCATCGATTTCTGGGCCAGCTGGTGCAAGAACTGTTCTGCCATGGAGCACACCACCTTTGCGAAGGAGAGCGTCCGGCAGGAGCTGGAGCATTTCACCCAGGTGCGGCTCCAGGCTGAGAAGCCGAACCAGCAGCCGGTGAAGCCGATTCTCGATTACTTTGGAGCGATGGGCCTTCCGACCTACGTGGTGCTCATCCCGAAGAATTCTCCCAACACCAACACCACGGCCTCCGTGGCACTCCGTACCCCTGACGATTCAACGCCGGCGAAGCGCTTCTAACCCTGGGAGCGCGGGCCGTGCAACTGGATCGTCCCACCATAGACAACCAGTAAAAAAATGTACTCAGCCCGCGTCGCCTCGGTCGTCCTAGCGGCGGCTCTGCAGGTTCTCCCGCTCTGCCGCCTCGCTGTCTCCCAATCAATCCTCACCCCCTCCGCCGCTGGAGTGGTCTTCCGCTGGCTCGTCGGGGCTGCGATGGCCCTCGGGGCTGAACATGCCGTTTCGGGGGCCTCGACGCTGATCACCAGCCCGTCGACCGCCAAGGGGACGAACGGTGTCCCGTTCACCTACCGGATCACCACCGGCCCTCACGCCGCGAACCAGTTTGGCGCGACCCCGCTCCCCCCCGGATTGACGGTTGGCTTCACCACCGGCCGGATCACCGGGACTCCCACCTCCACGGGCACGTGGAACGTGACCCTGACCGCATCCGACAATGGGCGTCTGGACCGCACGGTGACCGCCCTGTTGGTATTGACCATCGTTCCGGCGGCGCCGACACCGCCTGTGATCTCCTCCCAGCCGAAGAGCGTGACCGTTACCAACGGGGGTGGGGCGCTCTTTACCATCGCGGCGACCGGCACCGCCCCTCTCACGTACCAATGGCAGAAGGACGGCGTCAACCTCACCGGAGCCACAGGACCGGCGCTGACGATCAACCCTGTCGGCTCAGCTGATGCCGGGGCCTACCGAGTCCTGGTCAGCAACGCCGCCGGCACTGCCGCGAGCGCCGCCGCCACCCTCACCGTCCTGGTTCCTCCCTTCCTAGCAACCCAGCCTGCGGCGCAGTCGGTCACGGCCGGGGCGGCCGTCGCCCTCAGTGTCGTCGCGGGCGGCACGGCTCCCCTCAGCTACCAATGGTTCTACAACCTGTCGGCAATCCCGGGAGCCACGACGGACACCCTCTCCATCGCCAGCACCACCACCGCCAATGCCGGAGACTATTTCGTGGTCGTCTCCAATGCCGTTGGAACCGTTACCAGCGCCACCGCCCACCTCTCGGTTCAGGAGCCGATCGTGGTGAAGCTGCAACTGGCGCCCGGGTCCGTGACCCCTGGGGGATATCAGTTCGGAGCCACGGGCCCGTTGAACGCGGACTACATCATCTGGGCCTCGGCCGACCTTGTCGGATGGCAATCGATCAGCACCAACCACGTGGTGGACGGATTTCTCCAGTTCCTCGATCCGCGGCCGGTCAGCCAGGCCCAGTTCTACCGGATCACCACGGGGCAGTAGGCAACGCCGCGCCGCACCGCAGCGCGGCGCCTCTTGTCATTTTCCGGCACCGTGGCCGCGGTAACGGGGTCACGGTGCCGGCCGAAGCCGATAAAACCGGTGACCGGCCGCCTCGGCTCCCGGATCCACCTCCAGGCAGATTCCCCCCACGACCTGGTTCGTATCGATCGCCGTCCATCCCTGCAGGTCCGAGGAGGCTTCGATCCGGAACCGCTCCCCCTCATACCCCAGCACCGTGAACCGAAACGCCCCGTCGCTCCAGTCGGCCGAGCTGACCAGGATCGAGAGGGGAACGGCCGACAGGGAGATGGAGACCGATGGGCTGGATACCGTTGCTCCGGAGTCGTCCGAGACGCGAACGCTCAGCTGATGGAGGCCCGGCTTTCCGGCCCACCAGGGGATGGAATAGGGTGGATCGGTCCGCTTTCCGACCGTGGCTCCATCGGCCAGGAACTCCACGAGTGTGATCTTTCCAGTCGTCCCCTGGATCTGCGCCTCACACTCGATGGAGGTTCCAACCGGGTAGGTTGCCCCTTCCCTTGGCTCCACAAGCGTCACCGAGAGCCCTGGAGGCGGCGCCAGCCGCGTGTGAAAGAGCGCCGCCACTCCCGCCGTCCGCCGGATTGTCTCCGCGTTGTTGGCGGACCCGGGCAGGTTGATCCCCACTCCCGTTGGAAGCCCCATGTAGGTGACGTCCGGGTTGGAAAAGTTCGGGAGCGGAAGCCCCGGGGGTGACGCCATCACCGTCCGGTAGTGGAGCCCGTTCGCCAGGAGCCGGTAGCCGTGGGAGAACTCAAAGGCCCCGGGCCCGGTTGAGCTCTCCCGGTCATGTTCGCAGCCGAGCAGGTGTCCGATCTCGTGTGCAAACGCCAGGTAACTGTTGGCGTACTGGCGCTGGACGACGCAGAAGGCATAGTCGGCAAACCCCGCATCCACGGGACGCATCACGTTCGCCAACCCCATCGGGCCATCCGTGGTCTCCACGAGCAGGCAAACGAGGTCGGCTCCGTACTGCGCCCGCAGGGTGTGTGCCTCCGGGATCGAATCGTCATCCCCGTCCGGGGTGAGCTCCTCTTCCTGGAGGTTGTTGAAATCGATCCCGATGAACCCCGTCTCGGCATACGGCACCTCCTCCGCATGCACGAGTCGAAGCTCTGCCCCGGTGAGGCTGGTGGCGAGGGCGGAATTGGCCTCGGCCACCATGGCATCCACCAGCGAGGCAATCCCGTCGCTGCCGCCAGCCCCCTGTCTGGCTTGGCTCGTGTAGACCACCAGGAGATTGATCGGGGTGATCGAGGGGCCCCCCGAGTCGGCC
>DMJJ01000191.1:0-155 GCA_003452185.1 Verrucomicrobiales bacterium
CCCTCCCGGCATCCGCCCCCTCGGGAAGAAGGTGGATCGGCCGGTACCGGGCCCGGTTAGATCGGCTTGTGGTGGAGATGCTGGTGCACCGCCGCGATGAAGCCCTTGAAGAGCGGATGGGGGCGGTTCGGTTTGCTCTGGAACTCGGGATGGAA
>DMJJ01000191.1:453-11512 GCA_003452185.1 Verrucomicrobiales bacterium
AGAAGGGATGATCCTTCAGCTCGATCACCTCGACGAGCTTCCCGTCGGGCGAGGTGCCCGAGAAAACAAACCCCGAGTCCTCGAACTGCTTTCGGTAGGCGTTGTTGAACTCATACCGGTGGCGGTGGCGCTCCTGGACCAGGAACGCCCCATAGAGATGGCCCGCGCGGGTTCCGGTCCCAAGCTGGCACGGCTGGGCGCCGAGCCGCATGGTCCCCCCCTTGCGGGAGACATTCCGCTGCTCGTCAAGCAGGGCGATGACGGGGTGCGGCGTGGCCGGATCAAACTCCGTGGAATGCGCGCCAGCCAACCCCAGCACGTTGCGCGCGTACTCGATCGTGGCGATCTGCATCCCGAGGCAGAGGCCGAAATAGGGAATCTTCTTCTCCCGCGCATACCGGGCCGCCTCGATCTTTCCCTCGATCCCCCGCTCTCCGAATCCCCCCGGCACCAGGATGCCACCCAGGCCCTTCAGGACCTTCTCCGCCCCGTGTTTCTCGATCTCCTCCGCCTCGATCTTCTCGATCTCGACCCCGCAGTCATTGGCCACCCCGCCATGGATCACCGCCTCATACACCGACTTGTAGGCATCGTTGAGGTCGATGTACTTCCCCACCACCCCGATCCGGACCCGATGGGCCGGGGCGATCAGCTTGCGGATGATGTCCTGCCAGTGGGCCATGTTGGCCGGCGGGGCGTTCAGGTGAAGGAGCTTGCACACCAGGTCGTCGAGGCGCTCCCGCTGGAGCATCAGGGGAACCTCGTAAATGGAATGATCGACATCCTTCTCCTCGATCACCCCCTCGTACGGGACGTTGCAGAAGAGGGAGATCTTCTGGCGAAGCTCCTTGTTGAGGGGTTGCTCGCAGCGGCAGACCAGAATGTGGGGGGTGATGCCGATTTCGCGCAGCTTGGCGACCGACTGCTGGGTGGGCTTCGTCTTGAGCTCTCCGGCTGCCTTGATGAACGGGACGAACGTGACATGAAGGAACAGGACGTTGCCGATCCCGGCCTCGAGCGCGAATTCCCGGATCGCCTCCAGGAAGGGCAGCCCCTCGATGTCCCCCGTGGTCCCGCCGATCTCGGTGATCAGGACATCGGCCTTGGAGGCTTCCGAGATGTCGTTGATCCGCTTCTGGATCTCGTCCGTGACATGAGGAATCACCTGAACAGTCTTCCCCAGATAGTCCCCGCGCCGCTCCTTGTCGAGGACCCGCTGGTAAACCTGGCCGCTGGTCAGGTTGTTGAACCGGGTCAGCTTGGTGCTCGTGAACCGCTCGTAATGCCCCAGGTCGAGGTCGGTCTCGGCTCCGTCATCCAGCACGTACACCTCGCCATGCTGGTAGGGGCTCATGGTGCCCGGGTCGAGGTTGAGGTACGGGTCGAACTTCTGGAGGGCGACCTTCAGGCCGCGGTTCTCCAACAGGGTCCCGAGCGCCGCGGCCGTGAGCCCCTTTCCCAAAGAGCTCACCACGCCGCCTGTCACAAAGATGTATTTCATGATCGAAACTCCCGTCTTAAAATCCGCTGTTGCCTGAACCTCTTCCCGGATGCCTTCCTGACTCACCGGCCCGCCAGGATCCGCTCCACCTTCTGGACGTCCGGGGGGACATCCACGCCCACGCTGTCGTAGTCCACCGTCGCCACGGCGATCGGGACCCCGTTTTCCAGGGCCCGCAACTGCTCCAGCCGCTCTGCCTGCTCCAGGGCGGAGACCGGAAGACGAACCAGACGGAGAAGCGTCTCGCGCCGGTATCCGTAGATCCCGAGGTGCTTCAAAAAAGGAAACGCCGCCAACTGTTCCCCGGGGGAACGACCGGCGGCATCACGCAAATACGGAATCGTGCGGCGGGAAAAATATAGGGCCCGCCCGGTGGTGCTGACAACGACTTTCACCACATTCGGGCTCTCCATTTCCTCCACCTCCCGGATGGGGGTGGCAGCGGTGGACATTTCAGCCCCCTCGGCCAGCAGGCGGGCCACGGATTCAATCACCGACGGGTCGATCAGGGGCTCGTCTCCCTGGATGTTCACGACCGCATCGCATCCCTCAACCCGGGAGGCGGCCTCCGCCACCCGGTCAGTGCCGCTGGGGTGGTCCGGGGAGGTCATCTCGACCCGGCAGAACCCGGAGGCCACCTGGCGAATCCGCTCGTCGTCGGTCGCCACAACCACCTCCCGGAGCGTGGAGGCCTTGCGACACTGTTCCACCACCCGCTGCAACAGGATCTTTCCGGCAATTGGGACCAGGGGCTTTCCAGGAAAGCGGCTGCTGGCAAAGCGGGCGGGGATCACGCCAATGACGTTCATTGGCGGGGTGATGTAGCCTGCGCCGGGAAGGACGTCCACTCAGAACGGCGCCCCACGCCCGCCCCGGGACCCCACCCGATCAAAGCTCACCCGAGGCAGCCCGCTGAATCCAGGGGTCCTGCTCGATCCGGCGCAGCTCGGCGTTGATCTCCTTCCCCTCGTAGAACGACAGCCTCCCCCGGACCACCTTCGACTCGCCCGGCTTGGCATCCGGAAACTTCGGATCCGAGTGAAGGCACGGGACCGGCGGATTCCCCCACGCCCGGTGACACGGCTCCCAGGCCCAGATGACCCACCGGGTTCCCTCCTCGTTGCGACAGGCGACAAAGGGCTTCCCGAACACCTTGTTCGCGTTGGTCTGCTGGTTGAAACCCTCCATTCCCTTGAGCATGGCACACATCTGGACCCGGAGGTCCGTCAGGGTGTTGGTGGTCCCGTTGGTCAGCTTGACCTCCAGGCGGACCGCATCCTGGGTGGGGATCGCCTTGGTGGCGAACGCGATCCCGTTCGGCAGCTTCCGCTCGACGTGGTAGGCACCATCCTTGTGATGACGCCACTCGAGCCGCGGCAACTCGATGTTCGCCTTGGTCCACAGGGTCGGCACGTGCGTGTGGGCCAGGTAGGTCAGCCCGAGGTTCGACCAGAGCGCCTCCGGGACATCAATCACCACGTAGCTCGACTCATCCCACGGGGCGAAGACGCTCAGCTTGGTTTCCCGCTGCGGATTGACCGCCCCCTCGAGAAACCCGATTCGCGGATGCCGTCCCCCGGGATACGGGAGCACCAGCAGGGGCGCATCCTCGGCGCGAGGCGGATGAACCCCCGGCTGGAAGCGATAGACCTTCAGGGCCGAGAGGATCCGGGCCACCTCCACCCCCGTCGCCTCGTGAACCTCCTCCGGCGTGAACTGGTGGTAAACCACCATGTTCTGGAGCCATGCCCGGAAATCCATGTCGGTGCGGGGCCATCGGCTGTTCGCGGCGGCCGCAGCGGCCCCGCCTTCGGCCGGAACCGCCCCGCGCGACACCGGGGGATTGGTCACCCAGAGGGCCAGAAGCAGGCACGGGATCAGGTGCACGCGCATCCAGACTCCATAGTCATTGGGCCCCGGTGTGTCAATGGGAGGCCTCCGCCCCCGACCCTGCGATCACCCGGGCTTCACCTCGACAAATTCGTGCGAGACCCCCCCATCGGCCCCGGCACGGCAAAGGAAATACCCCTTCTCCTTCGTCCCATCGTGGTTGCCCCGCTTCAGCGAGCAGCACCGGTTCGTTGTAAAAGGAATCCCCCCGCGGTTGGATCGCTCCGTCAACGAGTGAAAATGCCCGCTGAAAACGGCCCGAAGATTGTAATCGCGGAAAAGATCCAGGAGGGCGTCGGCATTTTCCGGTCGATACTGCACCCCCTCGCCGAGTGGAAAATGAGTGAATAGGACGAGCGGCCGCTCGTGTCGGAGATGCCGGAGGTTGCGGTGAACCCAGGAGAAGGTGTCAGGCTGGATCAGTGTCTTTTCATACTTCTGCCCCTCCGTGGTGTCCAACCCCACGAATTGCCATCCCTTGTAGCGAAACCAGTAATTGAGCTGGTTGGGAAAGACCTTCAGATATGCAGATCGGTCCGTGGGGGATGCATAATCATGGTTGCCGATCTGGAACCGGACCGGCACCGAGAGCGTGCCAAAGATTTCACGCACGGCCTGAAAACTCGTCATCGCCCCAGTGTCCGACAGGTCCCCGAGCAGGAGGACGAACCGGGCCGAGTCGTGACGTCCCAGCTGGGCCGCCACCCTCCGAAGCCAGATCGTGCACTCAGGGCTCATGTGGTGGAGATCGTTCACAACCAGAAACTCAAATGAGGAAACCTCCCTGCGACCGAGGCCCGCCCGGGCGGCGACGGCTCCGGGCCAGACCCCTGCAGCAAGGAGGGTCCCTGCGGTCATGCGAGCCATCCGTCGGCGCGAAATCCTGAACGATGCGGTCCGGGGCATCGGTTTCCCCTATCAGAACCCCTCGCACAACGACAGTCCGATTTGCGGCGTCGGGGTGGCCGGGCTGTGATTGGAAACGGGTGAGGCAGAAGTAGGGGAACTACGGGGGCGTGAGGCGAACGATCGTTGCCCTCCCCCCCGACAGGTCTGGGCACCCGGCGGCGCCAACGACACCCCGGTGCATCAGGGAGGTGGAGCGGGCCTGGATCGATCGTGGATCAGGTTGACCGCGGCCCAGAGGAACGCCACCAGCATAAGGGCCCGGGCGGCGAGCGCCACCCACCAGGCGATCTGCACATCAAGCGAGAGCGCGTGCCACTCGCCGAGCAGGTATTCCCAGTCATGCCCTTCGACCTCACGGCCCGTTCCCCCTGAGATCAACTGCAACTGAAGCACGCGCGCATCAGCGATGTACGGGGCCACATCGAGAAGCGCGTGCCCCGCCCACCAGAGTCCGATGGCCGCGGCAAAACCATCCGCACGCTTCCAGTACTGCGCGACGGCCACGATCAGGGGGACCAACACCTGCATCCCACTCCCCATGAAGACCACGAGCGTGCGGCTGCCCGTGATCACTCCGGTGATCGCGTGCCCCGCCTCGTGGAAGACCAGATGCACCAGGTGCAGGACGCCGGGGGACTGTCCCAGTTCACGGAGGGAGACGGTGAAATAGTGAACGCTCCAAAGGACCAGGAGGAGAAGCCCCACCCCCCGCCCCAAGGTGGACGCATCCGTTCGGCGCTCGGTGGCCGGACAGATCCAGGGCAAGACTCTCGCGAATGCGTCTGACATTCCCTTCCCTCATGGCCGGGTTCCCCGGCAGGCTTTCCCCCACGGGTACCCGGCAGCCCGGGAGCACCTCCCGGCACCACCCAGTGGATCGACGCCCCCCCTTGAGACTTGATCCCCCATCCGCACCGGTCCCGGATCCCTCGCCAAAAAGCTCGCGTGAGACTCCAAATCGGGTAGTGTCCAATCCTTGAAGTCAGGAGTAGGATTCCCAAATTCCCAGCATACCCGTTATGACCACAGCATACCGAGCCCCTGCGACAGACGGCTTCACGCGAATGGATCTCATGGTCCTGACGGCCACCCTGGCGATGTTGGGAATCCTCTGCCTCCATGCACTGGCAGGCACCAACCCACGGCAGGAGCAGGTGATCTGCGCCGCAAACCTCAGGCGAATCGGCCAGGCCTTTCTGGCCTGGTCGGAGGACTACGGCGAGCGACTCCCCGGGGCCCTCGCGACCCCCGCGGGAGGGAGCTCGGGGGCGACAACCCCCTCCACCCATTTCCGGACCATCTCCAACTTCCTCTCCTCCCCCCGGCTGCTGACCTGCCCGGCGACCCGCAGACCCACCGCCCCGAGCTTCATCAGCCTCACTGACGCCTCGCTCAGCTACCTCCTCGGAGCCCACGCGACGCCGGAGAAGGCCTTCGAACTTCTCTCAGGCGACATTGACATTGAAGGGGGGGGCCAGGCCACCTGCAGTTATCTGGGCCAGGTGATTGTAACCTCGTTCTCTGGAGTCCGGGGAGACCCGTCGACCTACCGTGCCAACTGGTCCGGCACCAATCATCCCGTGTCCGGCAACCTCCTGCTGAGTGACGGCAGCGTGGTCGGGGGCAACAGCACCCGGCTGCGCCAGACCCTGGATGAATCGAGGGGGGAGGGCCCGATGCCCAACGGCCAGAGCTCGGTCCATGCCCTCATCCCTCGCTGACCCGACAACCCACGCCCTCCCATGACAACCCTCCTCTCCAGAGTGGTCGCCCTCACGCTGGCTGCCGTCGCCAGGCTCAGCGCGGCCGAGCCCCCTGTGCCCGCGCCGCTTCCCTCGGCTCCCCCGGCAGTGAGCTTGAACGAGGCTGCGGGAGCCGACTCCTTCGGGGCGTTCTTCAGCGGGAACGGCGAGTTCCTGTTCTTCCAGAGTCTCGCCGATGACCTGGTGGCCAACGACGGGAGCCCGGGGACGGTTGACCTCTTCCGCTATGAGATCTCCTCCGACACCCTCATCCGCGTCAGCTCCGAACCGGTCGCCAAAGGCACGCCCGCCGATTGGGTCGCGCCCGCCGCCTCCGACGACGGGGATGTGGTGGTGTTCGCCAGCACGAGCACGGCACTCGTTGCCGCGAAGACCAATCGCTCAGTGCTCGACATCTTCTGGAAGCGGATCAGCACGGGGGAGGTTCGACTCCTCAGCCTCAGCACCAACGGGACCTCAGGGGGCGACAGAGACTCGAAGCAGGCTGTCCTCAGCGGCGATGGACGGTACGTCGCGTTTGAAAGCGAGGCCTTGAACCTGGCCCCGCTCGATTCCGTTTCGGTGCCCGCCGGATCCTTCCGCTCGGTGGTCTACCTCTGTGACACGCAGGTCCCGGGGTTGATCCCCGCGAGCACCCCTGCCGATTCCCTCCCCATCTCGGTCTCGGCGCATAACCCGAGCCTCTCCAAGGATGGCCGTCGCCTCGCCTACTACACCGAATCGATCGATGGGAGTGGGGGGTCCATTCGCGTGGTGGTTCGGGAGAACGCCACTGAATCGATTCTCTGGTCGTTCGAAACCTCCCCCCTCGACCCCCCGGGTTGCAGGGGGGCACGCGAGGGGGTGCAACTGGGGGCGGACGGTAACTGGGTTACCTTCTTTAATCCGCAGCCGCAGCACATCACCGTGCCCCAGGTCCATCAGTTCAGCCCGGAACGGGACCTGGTGTCATCCAACGCGCTCGTTCTCTGTTCCCCGCTCACCCTGGCCACGACCCGTCATCGGATCGCGTTTGAGACCCCCTTCCAGATCAATGTCTGGGATCTGGATGAGGGAACGGTCTCCACCAATCGCCTCAAGCCTCTCCTGCCCCCGACGCCCACATGGGCCTCCTGGAGCGAACCGGCGATCAGCGGCGATGGCACCAAACTGGTCTATCGCTACCAGGAGCCCGACGCGGGGAACGACACGCCCCCCCACTCCCCCGGCCTGTTCCTCCAGGACCTCCCTGACGGAGCCACCCGCCTGATCTCGCTGACTCCAGAGGGGGCCCCATCCGTGCAGGCGGAGATCGGAGGGGCCTCCATAACGACCGACGGAGGATGGGTTGCGTTTGAGGCAAGCGACTCCGACCTGGTGAAGGGAGACCTCAACCGGGCGAAGGACGTTTTTCTCAGGGATATCAAGGCGGGGAAAACGCGCCTGGTTTCGCGCCACGGTTCCAGTGCGTCGCCGAGGACGGGCCCCTCTTCCATTTTCGGCCGGGCGGCCCTGAACACCGGGAGTGGCGTCATGGCGTTTGCCTCCGGCGATGGAACCACCGGAACCAGCGATGCCAACCGCTCCATCGACCTGTTCCTCCAGGATCTCACCTCCGGCTTCACCCGCACCCTGACGCTGAGTCACCCCTCGTTCACGAAGCCGTATCACCGCCACCTCTCCCCCCAACTCAGCCTTTCGGGAGGCGACATGGTATTCCTGGCCTATCCGGAGGCTCCGGATCCGGTGGAGTCAGCACAGCTGCCGATTGAGCTCTACCACTGGAATCTCGAGACGGATGAGATCCAGGCCCTCATGCCGGCCGCCAACGACCTCGGCGTTGGATACACCTCGGGGGTCACGCCCCGCTTCCATCTCACCACGAACGGAAAATGGGTCGCCTTCGAATCCCACACATCCGACCTCGGAGGAGGAGGCCATTTCCAGATCCTTGTTCGCGATGTCCTGAATCACACCAACCTGCTGGTCAGCGCCAACAGCTCGCGGAACGGGGGAAACAACGACTCCCTCCAGCCCTGGGTTTCGCCGGATGGAAAACGGGTCCTGTTCCTGAGCTGGGCCACCGACCTGACCACACCCTCCGGAGCCTCGGTGCCGAGGCTATACCAGCGGAACCTGGAGCAGGGAGTGACCACACCGGTAAACCAGATTCCGGGCAACCAGACTCCGGGCGATCAGACCCTTGGCCTCGCCCGGCAGTTCGATCCCTACTACCGCGTCAGTCCGGACGGCCAGCGTGTGGCCTTCAGTCTCACGGATCTTCCCTTCGGAACCTCGATGGGAGGGGTGTATGTGGTCAATCTCCTGCATGCGGCCCCAGCTCATCACTACAGCACGGTTCGGGAGATCTACGGTTTTAGCCGGGACGGGCGGTACGCCGTGGGGGTGATTCCCAACCCCTCGGACCCGCTCCTCGGGCAGCTCTGCCGCATCGAGATCGACACCGACAAAATCATTTCCTTCCCTGCAGGGCGGGGTTTTGGGTTCTGGTTCAGGCCAAATCCGGACTCCCCGCCGGTCATCACCGGAGATGGCCGGTATGTGATCTTCTCCTCGCCGGACGATTCCGTGGTGCAGGGGGATTCCAACCATCTGCCGGATGTGTTCGTGCGGGACGTCACCGCGGCAACCACCTTTCTGCTGAGCGCAAAGGCCGGGTCCCAGATCTCGGGCAACAACCGGTCCTCCACCCCCACCTTGTCGGGCGACGGAAACTCGGTTGCATTCCGGAGCTGGGCGACGGATCTCGTTGAGGGGGATTTCAACGCAAAGCGTGACTACTTCGTGGTCCGTTTCTCCCTTCCCGACAGCGATGGCGACGGGCTGCCCGACGACTGGGAGATGATGCACTTCAACACCCTGAGCCGGGATGGCAGCGGCGACTTCGATGGCGACGGAATCAGTGACCGGCAGGAATTCCTGGCAGGCACGGATCCGACCGGCTCGGGCTCCGTGCTTCGCGTGATCACCCTTCTCCCCGCCGCGGGGGGTGAGACCCGGGTGCTTTGGTCCGCGGTGCCGGGCAGGAAGTATCGGGTGGAGTACCGCGATTCCGTGACCGGGGGTTCCTGGCAGACGGGCGCCGAGAGCGTCGCGCCCCAGACCGCCACCGGGGAGTGGACCGACCCTCTCGCCCCCGGCTCCCCGCTGAGGATTTATCGGGTGGTGATTCCGTAGCCGCCCCGGATCAGGTTGGGAACCGCGCCCGGCCGGGCTTCGTGCGGCCGTCGTCCATCCGCGATCAGGCGGCCGGCCTCCCGTTCCCCTGTTCCCCGGGGGCGGCCCCTACGGTCACAAGGGCGATCTTGTGCTTGCGGAGCAACTCCGCCACCTCGGGCTGGTCGAGGATCAGCGTGCGCCCAGCCTCGATCGCGAGCACCGAGATCCCGCTTCGAGCGCAGGTCTCCACGGTGGAGGTCCCGATGCACGGGAGATCGAATCGGAGATCGTGTCCCTCCTTGGCCACCTTGACCGCCACCCCCGCCCCCTCCTTGCCGGCCAGCTCCCCACCCCGGGCGAGGCAGCGATCCGTTCCCTCGAACCCTTCCACGGCGAGCACCGTCCCCTGCTTCACCACCACGGTCTGTCCGATCTCGAGCCGTGAAACCTCCTTGGCGATCCGAAACCCGTAGGCGACATCCTCCAGCTCCCCGGGGTCGGCGACCCGCCCGAGGCTGAAGTCCCGGCCCGGCATGAGGGAGCGAAGCCAGGGGGTTGCTTGAATCAGGGTGACGCCATCCTTCTGCAGTTCATCCCCGATGGCGGCGAAGACCGTCTGGGCGTTGCGCTCCTTGAGACGCCAGAGCAGCTTCACCGCACGGAGGTCGGGACGCAGGTCGAACAGGTTCCTGGGGGCGATCTGCCCGACCATGACACAGTGCCGGGCCCCGGCGGTCACAAAGCTTTGGATCATCCGGTCGAGCTGCCCCACCCGCACCCAGACAATCTCATCCACCAGCCCGGCCAGCGCTGGGTCGGTCTCCCCCTCAAACCCAACCGCCACCAGCTTCCGAACCCCCGCGGCGCGGGCCTCCCGGGCCAGCACCAGCGGGAGTGAGCGGTTCCCCGCGATGATTCCAAGTGTCTCGATTGCGTCGCCCATTGCCCGTCGACCCTACCCGGCCGTCGGGAATAGAAAAGTCCAGAGACCACATCCCCCGGTTTGTGGCGGCAACGCCGCCGCGGGGGGCCGTCCACCCTTCCGTCCTGCCCCCCGCACGCCTTCGACGATCGCGGGAGAGGAGCCGATGCGGCGCCCCCCCCGGAGGAGGGGACTCCGCCGCGCCCCGGGGCCCTCTGAGGGAGTGGGGAGCAAACAACCCCTTCAGCCCCCGGGGACTGGGCCGATTAAGGGATCGGGAGAGATGGGTGCCCCCGGGGTTTCCGGCGGGCCGCTCCCCAAGCCACGATGTCATGCCGCATCTAGAGCCGAGCCGCACTCCACGCCGAGGGCGACAGGGGGACTCCGCGTCGCGCACCTTCCTGCGCACGTGGCTGCTCGCCCTCACGCTCCTGGCCATTGGAGGGCTCCTCCCCGCTCCCGAAGCCCAGGGGGCGAAGCGCCGCGCCGAGGCCTCCTCCCAGGCCCCGCAGCCCTCCCCCACCCCGGTGTCCGAGTCCGAGTCTCCCACCCCTGCCCACGATTCCCCCAGCCAGCCGACCCATCGGCTTGCCTGGAGCCTGTGCCTCCTCGGCCTGATGGTCGCCGCGGGAGGAACGCTCCTCTATCGGGCGATCCAACGCCGGGAGGAGGAATCCGGGGAACAGAATCCTTTCCGTCCCATCACCCTCGCCCCCCTGCGGGCGGGGACCCCGACGATGACCCGGAACACAGCCCAGACCCCGGGGCGCACCTCCACCTTCGGCCCCCTGCAGAATGTCGTCGGTGCCGCCCCGCGAAATCCCCCTCCCGTGCAGGTCCCCGCCACTCCCCCTGCCGAGCAGTTCATCTACGCCGCAGCACACGACCTCCAGGAGCCGCTCCGAAAAATCAAGA